>JABIWF010000103.1 GCA_018701175.1 Methanobacteriota archaeon | reverse complement strand
CAGGATTCGAACCTGCGAACCGATAAGGAATGGGACCTAAACCCACCGCCGTTGACCAAGCTGGGCGACCCCCGCGCAAACTGAGGGCGTAGCCTATCGGATTTGAATGAAACGCTTCAAGCGTGTGCTTCAAATCCTGCTGAATTGACAATCTGGAACACAGTTTCTTCAGTTATTTCGGGCGATGTCGTCACAATACCTGTTCCATCGGCATGAGAAACGATTGCTTTGAGAATTCCCGGAGAAGATTCGAGTACTCTGGTAAGTCTGCTGGAGCACCCATCGCACGTCATTCCTACTATTGAGATGGAATACACCGTATGCTCCATGGCATGTGGATTGAGCGGTGTGCTTTGAACTCATTCACGGATGGGGCTCCACCAACGCAATACGAGCGAATTGGCGACAACACTCACCGAAGAGAGTGACATTGCAGCAGCGGCGAAAGCCGGTGGCAGCAGTACACCAGTGAATGGAAGAGTGACTCCCATTGCCAAAGGAATCCCAACTACGTTGTAGGCAAATGCCCATCTGAGGTTGCCTCGTATTCGGCGCATGGTGCTTCTTCCAAGGTCCAACGAGGACACCGCATCAATCAAATCGTTTCTCAAGAGTACAAAATCAGCAGCGTCCACTGCGATGTCTGAGCCGGCTCCCATTGCAATTCCCACGTTGGCAGCAGAAAGAGCTGCAGCATCGTTGATTCCATCTCCGATCATCGCTACATTGCGTCCTTGTTCTTGGAGTTCTCGAACGTGCTCTGCCTTTTGGTCCGGTTTTACTCCAGCGACGACATTCACAATCCCTACTTCTTTTGCTACGGTTTCTGCCGCTTCTTTTCGGTCACCTGTTAGCATGATGATTTCGTAGCCGGCTTGCTTTGCTTTACGAACCGCTCTTTCAGTTGATTCACGAATTCTGTCCCGAGCCTCAATCCATCCGAGTAACTTCAGTCCCTGGCTGACCAAGACAACAGTGACTCCCCTCGTGGCAGCCTGACTTATTTTTTCGAGGATGTCATCACTGATTTTCACGCCCACTTCATCCATCAATTCGATGTTGCCAATTGCGACCAGTGCCCCACCATGGTCCCCAATCATTCCCAAGCCAGGCAGTGTTTGGATTTCAGTCAGTTCTGGCCGTGCTGAGGTCACGTTCGACCATGAGGTAAGGATGGCATCTGCGAGAGGATGTGTCGATTCGGCTTCGAGAGATGCAGCAATGGAGAGAATTTCTTTCACTTCGCAGTCAAGTAATTCAATGTGGCTCACACGAGGTTTTCCTGACGTCAATGTTCCAGTTTTGTCAACAACCAACGTATCGACTTTGTGGGCTTGCTCAAGTGCTTCGATACCTTTGATGAGCAATCCGTGTCGGGCGCCAACGCCTGTACCGGCGATCAGTGCAGTCGGGGTGGCAAGGCCTAGAGCGCATGGACAAGCGATAACGAGAGTGGATACCAAAACCATCACAGCTAATTCGGAGTTAGAGTTCATTGGATTGTACGATGCAGAATCGGGATACAGCAACCAAAACATCGCCGCAAGAATTGCCATGCCAACCACGACGGGAACAAAAATTGATGCTACGCGGTCGACTAAACGTTGTATTGGTGCTTTACCCATCTGCGCTTCCTCGACCAGATGAATGATTCTTGCAAGCAGTGTATCTTTCGAGCGATGGGTGGTTCGGATGAGCAAAGTACCATCCAGAACAAGTGTGCCCGCAGAGACTTCCTCGCCTTCTTTTCTGCGAACAGGGTATGGTTCACCGGTCATCATGGAAGTGTCTATGCTCACTTTACCTTGGTGCACTACGCCGTCCAGCGGTATCGTTTCACCGAGTAAAACCTTGATCAGTGACCCGATTGGGATTGAATCTACACGCTGCATATCTGTGTGGCCCATGCTTTCATCGGTGACGAAGCGGGCTTGTTTTGGTTGTAAACTCATCAAGCCATGAACTGCATCAGTTGCTTTCAGTTTGGCACCAGCTTCCATCCAGTTTCCGAGTAATACAAATCCGATGATGAACACAACACCGTCAAAGAACACATGGCTTGAACTGGAGAACACCGATGGTATTGCGTCCAGAAGTGGTGAGAGGGTGACAAGACTCGACCAGAGGAAACCCACACTTGTTCCAAGGTGAATCAAGACATCCATATTGGCTGAACCGGAGCGTATTGCTTTCCATGCATTGGAATGAAATTGCCATCCCGCCCAGAAATAGACCGGTGCTGTGCCAATAAGGGCGAGCAACAAACGGGTGTTTACACCGTTGAACTCTCCAAAATCCTTGGCCAACATACTCAGATAAAGCGTAGGTAAAGCCATCACTAAGGCAAGAACGACTTTTCGTGATTGTACGCGTAAATCCTTTCTGGCGTTTTCAATCATCATCGACCTTTCACGCTGTTCGTTGGCGCCGAATCCACTGCGTTCAATGGCTGCAATTACGTTTTTCTTTACCGATGGAAGATCCGCCTGCGATGAGATGTTGACAACTGCACGTTGCAACGGGAGATTGACCGAAACGGATTCTACATTTCCGGCTCCCAGGGCAACCTTTTCAACCGATGAAACGCATGATGCACAGGTCATTCCTGTGACTTCCAATACGAACGATTCGGTTGACATCTTTACACCTCGTATCAACAACAACCTTGGTCTTTGCATCCGGTAAGACTCCATTCGCCTTCATCCATGGAGACGCATCCGCAGCCGCATGTACACATCCAGCCAACTTGATTCCAACCTTTGCCGCCCTCGGCTCGAGTGTATAGGCGCTTCATCTTGCAACCACAATTGCACATCTCTGCTTTGATGCGAGCCATGTAACTGCGTTTAATGTAGTCGATATAAACGCTTGGTTTTGACTACAATACTATTGTGGAGTGAGGTCTAAAGAGCCAGCCCAAACGTCCAAGCCCCGCAAACGGCACGGGAATTTTTGTCCCAATTGAACAACTGGATTCTGTTCGCCACGCACATCCGGTTCAGCAGGTATGACGGCAAGCCCATGCTCATCAATGCTCATCTGGGTTTTACCACCAATTTGTCGCAAATGCATTCGGCCGTGTATTGCTCCATCGTCGGCGAGGTCAAGGAATACCCAAGGCGTACGTAAACCGGTAATTCGAGCTGGCCATGAGGTGTGTTCCAGAGGCGTGGATTCTGTTGAACTTTCACCGCCGATCTTACCACCTCGTAACAAATGCAGGTGATACGCATTGGCTACGAGTTCCCACTCCATCCGCTTTGCAGTGTGGCCTTGTTCGCTGCAATGCTTAGCGATTTTGGCAGTCTCTTCGAGGGAATGAACCCAGCGCTCGCCTCGCAAATGCGCCTTGAGTTGTCGATGCGCCATGAGGTCAGGGTACCGTCGTATTGGGCTGGTGAAATGGACATACGCATCGAGATTCAAACCAAAATGTCCAAGGTTTTCTTCGCTGTAGTTGGCGCGTTGCATAAGATGGAACAACCCTTGGTCAACGACTCTTCGAATCGTTCCTTTGAGTTCTGAGGCTTGTGCTTGTGCTTTGTCGAGGGCATCGAGAATGTCCTGTCTTGCTTCTGCATCCAGGACACTGGCGAGGTATTCAGGCGTGGTATCTTCCGAAGCCGACTCACTTTCCATCCCTGATACATCGATTGAACCTCCAGCCCATCCAGCGAGTAAGTTAGCCAATTCGCCTTCTTCAGATTGGCCGTGCGTTCGATAACTCGGCAGTGGAAGTTCTATTTTCACGCCCAATGCAGCAAGTTTTGCATTCAGTTCTTCCACCTCGATGGCGTCAGGTGGAGTGTGACATCTCCATGGCAGAGGTGCACCTACTTTGCCAAGTAAATGGCCTACTGAGGCGTTGGTAGCCACCATAAACGACTCAATCATTTGCGTGGCGGCGTTCGGCCATTTGATTTCGACTCGAATGTTCTCCTCACCGTGTAAACGCGGTCGCAATTCTGCATTTTGGATGTTGAGTCGGACTTCGTTTTTCTGCCAGGAATCTGCCAACTTGAACATCTCAGCAAATCGCGGATTTTCCAACGCATCTTCATACGCCATGTTTTCTGCAACGCGAATGACTGCTTCGTATGCTTTGCATTCTACAATAGAGTCGTCTTTTCCAATTTTCATGGAGACGACCATAGCCAGACGATCGACATCTGCTCGCAGGGAACACAAGTCGTCGGCAAGCCGCGGCGGCAGCATTGGAAGAACGGTGTGTGGGAGATAGACGGATGTTGCACGGGCACGAGCAGCAGCATCCAGACGAGTGTCCGGTTCGACATAGTGGGCGACATCAGCAATAGCGACCCATAGAGTCCGGATTCCGTCTTTTTCGACCAGACAAACCGCATCATCGAAATCCTTAGCATCGTGTGGATCAATGGTTACCAGTGGCAAGTGCCGTAGGTCAATTCTGTGATTGGAGAGTTCCCCTTCGCCATCGACTTCTGGCAGCCGCTCTGCGGATTCAATGAGGGCTTCATCATAGGTACGCGGGAATGGATTCCATCCTCCCTTGCGTTTGTTTTCGAGCCGCAAATCGAGAAGTGAACGTGCATTCAACCGGCCGGATTGAATCAGCAACAGCGCCATACTTGGCTCGGCATCACGGAACCGTAGACCTGAGCGTCTGTTAGCGATAAATCGGGCTTCCTTGACCAAATCAAACGAGCCCCAAGTACGGACGACTGTGTCGGGAAGCAGAGAGAAGGCAGGTGGGTAATCCTGTCCACCAAGATGTGCGAGCCAAACATCTTCGAGAAGTGTGTACCTTTCAGCATCTCTTTCAGTGGTGTTTTCCGGAGCATCCGGCCCACTCAATGCTGGGCGACCGTGTAGGCCAGTCGCTCCTTTGGTAGCGTGAACGGCGCTGAAAGCTTGCCAGTCGAGCACGGCATCTTTGATGCGTTTGATTTCATCTGGGCTTCGAATTCGGACTTTCTTCTCTTCAACTTGAACAAAGTTTTCGCTTTTCGCTCTGGCATGCGCCACCGTTTCATCGATGGAACTGCGAAACACTCGCTCCGGTCGGGAATCACCAGCATATTGCCTCTTCAAGTCTTCCTTTTCGATAAGGAATGTAGCAATTTCTTCACTGCTCCAAGTGTTCTGCCACAACTCTTCTTGTTTGGAAAAATGACTTGCTAAGCGCTTCCATAGCCGTTCTGTGTCCGAGATTTGTGGGCCTTTCTTGTTCTTTTTTGAACCACGGTTGTGTCGCTTTTTACCCTGGCTCATGAACTCACCTACAATCCAGAGTTCTTAAGATTCTCAAGAGCTTTGACCTGCTCTTCAGAGAGTTCATCGTAACCGGGCAGAACAAATTCGAGTTCTAAATCTCCACCGTCGTAGCCCGCACCTGCGATGCGGAGTCGGTCTCCAACCATCGTTTCTGGCGAGACAGTAAGCATTATTTTCTTGTTCGAAGGCAGTTGGACTTTCACTTTCCCACCGAGCATGAGCGTGCTAAAGGGTGTTGGAACTTCTTGCACCAAGATGTTCCCGTCCCAGAAGCGTCCTTCACCAAATTGGATTCGTATTGTGAGCATGACATCGCCAGCTACACCCTCTGGATGGTCATGACCTTGTCCTTTGAGTCGCGAGGTTGTACCGTGTTTCACTCCAGCCTTCACACGTGTTCGAAGCGTTACGGATGCTGCTTCCATCGTGCCAGCAGCGTTCGGTTTGAGGCGTTTGAATGTGAAAGGGAACTGGCCACCTTGCTCGGCTTGTTCTGCGGTCAGTTCGAGACTAACACTGATGTCTGCGCCTTTGGGGCGTTGTTGCCGTTGCTGCTGTTGGCCCATTCCACCGAAGGGGTTTCCACCACGGGGCCGGCCACCCCCGCCAAACATTTGGCCGAGAATATCATCCATTCCTCCGCCGCCACCGCCGAAGTGATTTCCGCCTCCGCCGCCGCCAAACATCGAAGACATACGTTGCTGCTGTTCGTACTCATTCCGATCTTTTGCCGTTGCAATCGACTCGTATGATGATTGCACTTCCTTGAATTTGGCTTCTGCCGAGGCATCGCCAGGGTTTCGGTCAGGGTGGAACTGGCGCGCTTTTTTGCGAAATGCTCTTTTGATCTCGACATCGCTGGCATTTCGACCTACGCCCAAAACAGAATAGGGGTCTTGCTTCGCCATTGAGCCCACTTCGACGCCACTCCCACATCAACCCTCGCAACATAATTTACGAAATTCTGAGTCGGAAAACTCCAGCATTCGCGACGGAGTGGTTATAATCGAAGGGTAGGTGGCATTGAAAGCCCGAGGTTGTACCATGTCTGGTGAAACTGCAGAAAACCGCTCATTTGAAGAAAAAGTTCAGGACCGTCAAGACTGGATTGAGTCCCAATTCCGTCGAATTTCCCGCGGTTCATGGGCTCGTATCATTCGCATGGCCCGTAAGCCAACACCACAAGAATTCAAGCAAACCTCGATCATTTGTGGTATCGGCTTGTTTGTTTTGGGCGCTATTGGTTTTGTTATGCTCGTCCTTATGGACAATTTCCTCCCTTGGATGTTCGACGCATTGAACATCGGCAACTGAGTGAGAATAGGAGATGAATGAAATGAGTGAAGCATTTGTAGCATACGTTCGATTTGAAGAAAAACTCCTCTTGCTGCGACGCAGCAAGTCCGATGGCGACTTCCCAGCATTGTGGGACGGCGTTTGGGGAATCGGTGACACATCCGAAGAAGTACTTGCACGCGTCTCTGAATCAACTGGAATCCCAGTCGAATCCCTCCACTACCAAGGCTCCGGCCCTGAGCGTGGTGTTGACATGGGCCGTTCCCTTGTTGATGTCGTACCAGTGTTGGTTGTTTCCAGCACAGACGAAGTGACTCCAACAGGCCGTTACACCGAAGCAGAATGGATTGACCCCGGAACCCTTCAGAAGTACAACTGTATTTTCTCAAACCTCGACATGGAGAACAACGACAAGTTGTTCCGAGAAATGTACGGTTCAGTCGGTTCGTTCCTCTACATCGTGAAGACGGCAATTGGCTCAGAGAAGCGAGTTGCAGACGAGATGTACAACCGCTTGCATGGCAGTGGTTCTCTTACTTCTCTGCTTCCAGACATTATGTCCATCCTCCACCCTACTGGGATGCGAGGATACTTGTTTATCGAATCAAGCGCACTTCACCACGTGGAGAAGTTGATTGGCCGCTCCGGTGGCCGAGACCCAGCTGCTCGCCGTGGATTGAACCAAACGCCTCTCAAGAACGCAAAGACCGTTCTTCCAGGAGAAGCACCTCTCGCAGACATTCTACCGTACCTCGAACCAAAGGCAGTGACCTCTGGAATCGAAGTCGGATGCATCGTCGAAATCGTTACTGGTGCATTCAAGGGCGAGAAGGCTCGTGTCCTCAGTGTGGCGGAATCCAAGGAAGAAGTTAGCATGGAGTTGTACGAACAACCGATCCCAATGACCCTCAATATGCGTGGCGACCACGTTCGTGTCGTGGAGCGT
>JABIWF010000027.1 GCA_018701175.1 Methanobacteriota archaeon | reverse complement strand
GAGGATTTGCATTCATCCGGTTCGGACATCAAGAAGACGCCAAGACCAAACTGAGGAATATTCAGCGGGTAGGCATATGTGCCATCTTGTGTCATGTGTCCAATCTGCATGGATTAATCCATACAAAGGGGATTCTTCAAGTCAGCGCTTATTCATACATGTAAACCGTACAACCGTACTCTTATCAATCCGTTTCAACTACAAATCCCATGGACGTGGGTTTGGTTGCGTTCAGTCTGCTGGCTACTTTTTTTGCTGCAGCGTTCACTGTACCTGCAGGATTCGGACTTGCCACTATGATCACCCCGATTGTTTTTCTTTGGTTAGAACCGCATGAAGCAATCGCCGTGGTTGGGATTGTTCATGGTTCACATAACGCCTGGAAATTGAAGGTTCTTCGGTCAAGCGTGGATTATGATGCCGTGCGAAGGTATGGTTGGGCAATGATCCTTGGAGCGTTGATTGGGGCTGGGCTAAATTCTTCGATTCAAGCAGAACCTTTACTGCTCATAGTCGGCGTTGCCTTGGTGGCATTACCACTGTTGACAATCAGTGAGAGATGGACCAATTATCGTCTACCCGAGGCTGAAGACAGAATCGGCGGTTTTGGCTCAGGATTTTTCGGAGGACTTACTGGCCACCAAGGTGCATTACGTGCCATGTTTCTTCAGAAACGATTGCCTGACAAGGCAGAATATGCGGCAACGGCAGCTGTCCTTGCTCTGGTTGTAGATATGACGAGGATACCCGTGTATGTAGCCCTTGAAGGATGGCAGATTCTTGAAGCCGGCTGGCTCATCTTAGGGCTCGTTCTAGCAGCGGTATTTGGAGTCAAACTTGGTAAACGGTGGCTCAAGAAGTGGAAGTCAGAACGCATCCGTAAAGGCATACTTGTCGCTATTGTTTTGAGTGGAATCCTGTATATTCGTGAAGCGCTCATCGCTTTGGAATTTTTATGAAATTTAATCGTCGTGCGAACCCAAGAAGTATTCACCAATTTCAGGGTCGTTCAAGATGAAATCAGCATCGCCGGTGTGAACCACTTTACCGTTGGCAAAGATGTAGCCACGGTCGGAACGAGCAAGGCTCAATCGAGCGTTTTGTTCGACGATAAGAACGGTGATTCCTTCCTTACGTAAGTTATCAATTCGTTCGATAATCTGTTGTTGGTACAGTGGGGAGAGGGCTGCAGTAGGCTCATCAAGCAACAAGAAAGAAGGGTCTGAAATGAGAGCTCGAGAGATCGCTAGCATTTGTCGCTCTCCACCGGAAAGGGATGCTGCAAGGTCATGCTCACGGGAACGAAGGTCGGGGAACATGTTGAGGGCTCGCTCAATGCGTTCTTTTAGAACTCGATTCGGTAACGCGTTTCCGCCCATCTGTAGGTTTTCTTCAACCGATAGCGTTGGGAAGACGTTGTTGACTTGAGGGACGTAAGCAATTCCTTTGTTGACCAATTGGTCGGTTCGAAGCTTCTCAATCGACTCACCAGCATACGACACATCGCCGTCATAGTAGGTGGCAATTCCGAACAAGGCCTTGATGAACGTCGATTTGCCACAGCCGTTAGGGCCAATGATGGTGACAAATTCGCCTTCATCGACATGCAGGTCAATTCCATACAGAATCTGCACGCTGCCGTATCCAGCGGTTAGGCCTTTGACATCGAGTAAACGGGTCATTCTTCTTCGCCTCCATCACTCGCTCCACCGAGATATGCTTCAATAACAGCGCGATTCGATTTAACTTCTTCAGGAGTGCCAACCATGAGAACTTCTCCTTCGTTCATCACAACAATGCGATCCACACCCTGACGAAGAATGAAGTCCATGTTGTGTTCAATCACAAGAACTGAAATTCCGGTCGTATCAACCAGTTCCCGTAGATTTGTGAAAATTTTCATGGCAAGAGGGCCTGCTACACCAGCAACCGGTTCGTCGAGCAGCAAGAGGTCAGGACTGCCCATCATCGAGCGTCCAATGTCAACGAGTTTACTCTGTCCACCAGAGAGTTCACTGGCCATGTTGTGGGCCATATGTGGAACTTCAAGCTGGTCCAAAACAGCAAATGCGTCGGCGAGGCGTTCCTTTTCAGCAGGCCGAGAGCG
>JABIWF010000090.1 GCA_018701175.1 Methanobacteriota archaeon | reverse complement strand
GACGCTTTGCGGGTCAACAGCCAATTGTTGAGCGACGGAACTGTTCGTGCCTTGCTGGATGCACATTTTGACAAAGACGCCCAATGCCTGCCCTCCGTCAAGGACTTGACCGATCATTCGCATACCGTCTTCGAGCGTTGCAGCTTTGCCAGTGAGATTCAGTAATTGGCCACCTTGGAGCATCACGAGTTCGCGTGTATCCTTTGAGCCTTGACCTTGGAGTACGAGTATGCTTCCTGTGACCTCGAGAGCGTTTCCAATGTGCGTCCCAATGGGTTCGTTCATGTCGGTGACTTGTGCAATCGTTTTGATGCCAAGGCCGTTTGCAGTACGGACCATTGATTCTGCAAGTTGGACAGCATCATGCTCAGTTTTCATGAAAGCTGCTTGACCGCATTTGACATCAAGGACCAATGCATTCAGTCCTTCTGCTGCTTTCTTTGAAACGATTGAGGCAGTGATGAGGGGAATACTGTCAACGGTGTCCGTAACATCTCGAATGGCATAGAGCAATCCATCTGCTGGAGCGATCGAGTCGTTCTGGGCGGCAATGCAGCATCCAATTTCCTTGACTGCGATAGACATGGCATCAGGTGAAAGGTTGCAGTTGAAACCAGGAATTGATTCGAGTTTATCGATTGTTCCTCCTGTGTGGCCAAGCCCTCTTCCAGCAAGCATCGGGATGCGCACCCCACAAGCCGCAAGTGCTGGAGCAAGAATGAGTGACATCTTGTCCCCAACTCCACCCGTACTGTGTTTGTCGCAAATATTGGCATCGCCTTTCCAAGATAAAACAGCCCCTGAGTTCATCATGCCGGCAGTGAGGGCAGTCGTTTCCTCTACTGAAATCCCATGTGTATGAACACACTTCAGCCACTCTTCGATGAGCGTGACAGAAATTGAGCGTTGTGCGACGCCTTCAATGAACTTACCCAAGTCCTCAAGTGACATTTTTTCCCCTTTACGGACAGCTTCGCACATTCGGTGAACGAGTGTCTTGCTCATGGCATTCACTTCTCTTTCGCTAGACCGATTTCTACCAGACGTTGGTGGAGATAATCACCAGCAGTAATGGATTGGTAGTTGACTTTTCCACCGGTCATTTCCACGAATTCTTGACGGGGTGTCAGGTCAGTTTCATTCCGTGGATGAACAAACATCGGCATTGAGAAACGTCGCTCGTTTGAGTTTTCAGGATTTACCACTCGGTGCGTTGTCGATTTGAACAATCCATTGGTCAAGTTTTGAAGCATGTCTCCAGAGTCAACAATGATGTGACTCGCATCACCTTCAACTTGAATCCAACTTCCATCATGGTCCTTGACTTCAAGACCGTCTGCGGTAGCAGTTACCAGCAATGTGATGAAATTGATGTCCTCATGGGCTGCAGATCGAACTGCGCCTTTGGGTACATCGTTGCCAAGTGGTGGATAGTGGATGATGCGCATGATTGTGTTGCCATCTTCTGCCATCGAGCCCAGCCAGTCCATTGGTTTGTCAAGATAAAGGCTGCAAGATTGAAGTAGGTTTTGAGACAATTGCTCCATCTGTCCATACAGTCCGTCGATAACAGGTTTGAACCCAGATACATGTTGGTCCGGCCACACATTTGGAACATAGGTAGGAGTTTTGCCACTGGTAGGGTGGCTGCGACCGGTTTGCCAGAATTCTTTGAGGTCTGGTGCTGGATTGTTCTTTGCGTGTTCAACGCCAAAAGCAGTGTAGCCTCTTTGATGAGCGATTTTAGGTTGCAGGTATGAGCGCTTCACTTCGTCACTAAGGGAGAAGAATTCATCGCCCTGACGATAGGAGTCCTCAATGGCTTCCAAGGGGATGCCGTGGTTCTTCAAGGCAAAGAATCCGATGTCTTTTAGAGAGTCACCGACTGCTTGGGTGAACTTGGTTTTACGGTTTTTATCTTGACTGAGGAAGTCTGCGTAGTCGACTACGGGGATACTACGCATCCATTCACCTCAGTTCATGTTGGAGCGAACCTTGCTAAGGAGGCGCAGCATTTCAACGTAAATCCAAATGACTGTGACCAGTAGTCCGAAGGCACCCCACCATTCACCAACTTTGGGCGTGCGTTGTTTTATTCCATTTTCAATGAAATTGAAATCCAACACGAGATTCAATGCCGCAACAACAAGTATGAACAACGTCAATCCGATTCCAATTGCTCCGGAACTGTGTAAGAACGGTACTTGGAAGGAGCCAGGGATCAGGTACAGTACGAGAGATATTGCATACAGAATCATGATTCCGAGGGTGAGGCTGATCACAACACGCTGAAACATCGGTGTCGCTTTGATGATTCGACTTGCATACAATCCATACATCCCAGCAACGATGCTAAGTGTTCCTATTCCTGCTTGGAAAACGATACCTTCGTACATGCTTTCAAAAAAGAGCGAGATTCCTCCAATGAATGCCCCTTGGAAAACTGCGTATGTCATCATGAGTGGAACGGGATTTTTAGGGCGTATCAGGAAAAGAGCAAGCATAATGACAATACCTCCAAACATGCCGCCCATCATTGCAGTGAAAGCAATGCCGATATCGATTGTTAGAGCTGAGTAAAGGACCATTGCAGCAACGAAGAGTGTAGTTCCAAAAAGAATGCCAATCTTCTGCATCACCCCTTCGTAGGTCATAGATTGATAGCCTTCTATGCTGTTCCAAAAATTGTTTGACAGGACTGGATTACTTGATGTGTATGCCATAGTTATCGTACAAACCACGAAGTGGTCCTTTGTCAAACTTGCGTCGGTTATGAGTTCTCATCGACTTGTTGCTGATAATATGCGGCAAGTTCGTCCATCGGCCATCCTTGGTCAAGATATGTTTGAATGGTTTCCTCGGACCAGCCGGGGCACCGTGCCAAATCAGCAGGAGAAATACGTCCTGGTGAATCGGGTGTTCCACTGCCATCCAAGACTGGCATCTCCCAGTTATCAGAGTCCATTTCACCATTCGCCAATGCCTCAAGGTTTTGGCTTTCAATCGTAATGAGATCTTTTACTTCTTCTCCCTCTGATTCGATGTTACGCAGTATCAAGTATGCGCCTGCAGCAAGTACGATGCCACCCATCATGACCAATGCCATGAGTGTGGCTCCAATGTCAGTACCTGAATCAGCACTTGGTGTTGCTATCGAGTTGCGTTGTTCAGTGGAACATCCATCATCACTCACTGGGACATTCGCTGGAGTGTCAGGACACTTATCATCTCGATTGATAACATCATCACCATCGTCATCAAGCAGGTCATTGTCAATGACTGAGTCAGTGTCATCTGGTATGACGCCGGCTAGGTCGCAACCGAGTGCCTCTGATTCATTTACGCCGTCTCCATCAGCATCGGCAAGAAGCAGTGCATCTCTCGGTGAAACATCGTCGACTGATGGGTCCAAGGCAGTTGCTTGAGCCCAGGTGACTTCGATCAAATCAGAGATACAATCTCCGTCAGTGTCGGCATTGGTAGCATGACTTCCATACACATACTCGACGTTGTTTGTTAGTCCGTCTCCATCAGCGTCATGGTCACCTTCGAGGATGTTGAAATTTGGTAGGGTACGTATTGTACGGTTGAGACCATTGGCGACTTCCCAGTAATCTGGAAGTCCATCGTTGTCTGTATCGGTGACGTTATCGGTTCGTATCCAATCACGATGCCATCCAGCCATGAACGGGGCAGTCACTTCTGTACTGCTCAGTATGAGCCCCATCTCGCGATTGCGTGTAGGAGCAGAATCTCCCCAGTTGATGGAGGAAATAAGCACATGCTCTCCGTCCACGATCATACCCTTGTTGTGAAGTTTGGAAACCTCATCGTCTTCGCTCATGACAATAGCACTGACATCGTAACCGAGTGAAGAGTTCCATTCTTCGTTAAATGTGTCAACGACTTCTTGGATGTCTTTGTCTAGATATGCTCCATTTAGAATGAGTCGAATGCGGACATCCTGCTTTGCAGCATCTTCCAGAGCACTAACGATTGGGTTGTCACCCCATCCCCAGCTCCACTCAACATCGAGGTATTGCAGCGAGAGCAGGATTTCTTCATCAGCTTGTTGAATCATCCATACGATGCCGTCAACACAAGTGTCTGGGCAAGTAATCAATCGGCCACTCACATCTGTTGTGATGGAGTCTGCGGCAGTTCCGTTAACGAGTGGCTTTAGAGCATCCAAAGACCATCCAGTTGGGGCAGAATTGGCGCTCACTTGCGTGATGTAGGTGCGACTGAGTGATTCATCGTACGAAATTTGTTCTAAAACTTGGAGAGCAAGGTCCGTGTTTTCAATAAGAACGCCCCACTCGGAGTTTCCTCTGTCATCAGGGGCTGGTTGGGAGGAACTCTTCCAATTTCCAGAACTCATCCAAACGCTGGTGTTGTCTCGAACGGCTACCTTGCTGTGAATGTAGGTGTATGGCTCATCGCTTTGTCCTCCAAACCATAGGGTTGTGATTCCAGCTGTAGCCAAAAGTCCAGCAACGCCGAGTTGGTTGTTCTTGTCGTAGTTGTTCCACCAATACTCAGCTGTGTTGAGCACGACGGTGACATCAACACCACGATTGTGTGCTTCAATCAAAGCCTGCACAAGGTTCGGTTGTTCAATTTGGTAAAGATGGACATGGAGAGTTTCAGACGCTCCATCAATCCAGTTCAGCAAATCGATGAGTCCTTCTTGAGGTCCGATAAGAGGTGTAACTGTGCTAATGCCACTGAATTCTGTTGGTCCGCAGAACGTGCTCGCACCCAGCCGTCCCCATCGGTGTTGCCAATCCACTGCAAGGTCCGTGTCAGGTAGGTTGCCACATCCATCACCGCGGTGGTAGACGAGGAGCGATATGCTGGAAACTGGTTCTACCAAACTAATGCCACTCCATCCTGCGATGTCGACTGGGCCGTTTCCGTAAACGAACGTATCTGCTAGCATCCCCGAGGGTGTCAGAATATTCACTGCAGCACCAGAATCTGGAAGTGTGAATCCACTCGGGCTGAGTGCTTCATCAAATTCAATTCCCATGCCATCTTCGTAGACTGAGAGTCCACTCACATCTGCTGCGAGAAGAATTGAACTGGCTGCTGCAATACTCACATCACCGATTTGGTAGTTTGTGGCTTCATTCGCAGAGTTCACCATCGAGAGCGTCCATCCGTTCATGTATGCAAGACTGTCTCCAATATTGCTAATTTCAATAAATTCTGTGTTTGCTGAAATGTCAGTTGAGCCTTCGGGCATGAAACGACTGAACACGATGTCGTCTGCTTCTGCAAAGAGGCTTGGGTCTGGTTCTGCAGCGCCGGGGGTAGGCCAAAGAAGGGTTTGCCAACCGGACATACCATCGCTCGGACCCACTGTTTGACAGTCACTGACAATACTCCATTGTGCCATGTCGGCAACAAGGCCATCGGGATTCGAGAGTGAGAATTGGTCGGACAGGCCTGAAAGAACATCGTCATCCATGAGGAGCACTGCACGTTCTTGTGGAGCGAGTACCATGCTGCTCTGATTCCACATGGATGTGCTGCGTAAGAATCGTCGGTCTTCGCTTGCAGTATCAATTCTCCAACGGCTAATGTTGAGGTCTTCTGTGCCGTTGTTCATCACTTCAATCCAATCTTCGACTGGAGTGATAGAATCATCGTTACAGTAGGCGAGGGCTTCAGTGAGCACCAAGTCATTTGAACCGGAGTACTCTGCCCATATTGGGTTCACTTCGCCCGGGGTAGCCCAAGCGGATTGTATCCAGTGGGAGTCAACAGCTGCCGCTGTACCTGATGGTCCAGCGCCAGCATGCGTACTGTTTGGAGCGATGAGTGATTCTCCTTCGACGGTTGATGTCCATGAGATGGAATCAACCATGTCGCCGTTTCCGTCAATCATAACGATCGAATCAGGCGTAGTATGCTTGAGGTAGAAACTGGTGGTTCCGTTGAGGGCGACAAGTGCAACTTCACCAGGTTGAATGATGGATGTCGATTGCAAGGGCATGTTGAATTGATGCAATGTTAGAGAACGGCCAGCTGCTTGGAATTTCCATCCACCAACATCGAGAGCCGAACTTCCGTTGTTGTAGATCTCAATCCATTCGCCAAGAGGCCACTGCTGTGAGTCACTTCCAACTGCGTCGGGGAACACTTCCGTGAATACGGCAGCACCTGTTGATGGTGTTTGACCAGGATCCGGATGGCCTGGAGTCATCCACGTCGAAGGAACCCAAGGGTCGGACTCGACATCGTCTTGTACAAGAGAAATGTTTTGGCCGTAGTTGGTTGCATACCACGCAGAATCGACCACCGTGCCAGAGGCGTCACGAAGCATGAGTTGGTTGTAGTAGTCCCAAAGTTCAGTGTCTCCAGAGAACTGGACAAGCCTTCGCTCATCTGCATCAATGGATGTTGAGCCTTGGGTTTGGTTAAACACCAATGTTCCGGGGTCAAGAATGGTCACATTGCCCATTCCGTCGATAATAGACCACCCATTCAGATCAATTGTTGCAGAACCTGTATTCAAAAGTTCAATCCATTCCCCTTCAGGGAAAGCAGAACCATCGGAACTGCTGTTTGAAAGAATCTCTGCAAATTCGATAGGAGATGGTGTGTTCGCTATAACGTCGAAATGGAGTGGATTGGCAGCATTTGGCGTTGGATATGCTGCATAAATCCAGTGCTGTGAAGCCGATGAGTCAACCATCGAGAAACCAGCTTCGGTATCGGTCCAAGAAATGTGTTGGGCTCGACTTCCGTTCGGCCAGAAGAGTGTTAGCGACTCAACACCGTTGTTGAGTACACCTGAGTTGCCCGAACCGTTCACAGCAATCATTCGTGTTTCACCAGGGAGAATAACGTTCTCAGAAAGGGTCTCGGAGAATCCTACAAGATGTACGGAATCGAAATCAAGTTTGTTACCCGCAGCATCGTCAATCGACCATCCGTTCAAGTCCATGGTGTTGATTCCTGTGTTGAGGATTTCGATCCATTCGCCGCCGGGCCAGATGGCATTGTCTTCAGAAGGCCATGGGTTTGACATGACCTCGTTCATTACAAGGTCCGACGGAATAACTGTTGGGCTAGGTGTTGTGCCGCCGCCGCTGTTTATTGCACCGGGGCTAGGGCCGCTGGTTGGAATCCAGTCAGCAGTAGGCGTGGCGTTATCTTCTTCGTAACTGACACCGGATGCTGCGCTGGTCCATGTTGCTTGGTCCAGTTGCACTCCTCCGTCAGTGTAGAGGCTGACGATGTCATCGGAGTTGGCAAGATAGAAGTTTGTCTGTCCGTTTCGAGCGACAACCATGTATTCATCAGGTTCAATCTCCCAAGTTGATGAGTTTGCAGCATCGTACCCAACGATGCTTGCCGAATTGAAGTACAATGTTTTCGAAGCCTTGTTGCTGAGATACCAATCGAGGACATCAACCGTCGATGTTCCCGAATTGTGGATTTCCATCCATTCCCCACCTGGCCATGTGGCATCATCCGCACCGTTTGGGTTTGGAAGTGCTTCGTTGAGGCAGATATCACCGCTGCAGGCCAGCGAACGAGCTGAGGTAAAGTCAATGGTTTCGGTATCGTTTAGGGTTGATACACCCATCGGAAGTGTGGTCGAAAGTACCATCAAAAGAGCGAGGCCAAAGGAGCGGAGTACAAGGTTCATGGTGCCACCAACAAACTGTGGGCTGAGTCTAAGGGCATATCACTTTCCCCTAAACAGTCACGGGGTGGGGATTGCAAGGCTCAGAGGAAACCGGCGTTATCCACGAGATTCTCGAACAGCAGATAGGTGATGGGAACAAGAATGACACCCATTGCGTGGCTACGGCGAATGCCAAGCCGTGGTGGGAGAAGCCCCAGCATTGTTCCAACAATAAGCACGGCAAGACCGATGAATCCAGTGCTCACGAACACCAAGGCGGCAACAAATATGATGACGCTCATAATCATCTGCTGCAGAGGGATGGCAGCGTGAAGTCGGAGCATACCTTTGCCGACGTATCGCATGATTGGCATTGCCATGAGTCCTGCAGCTAATGTAATTGCAAGCAATCGAATGAAATCCGCTGTTGGTTCAAGGTTGCTCCAAGTATCGACTGGATACATGGCTTTGAGTGCTAAAGTTGCCCCCGAGCGTGAGCGGCCTATGATGTAGAGGAAACCGAGGACACACACGGTAACAGCAGTGTTTACCGCAGATAGAATGGCGATGATTTCCAAGTCTTGTTTGGTTTGCGGTCCTTCCACTCCTTCATCGGACTCCGCCTTGGCGATTTCCAAGAGTTCGTCATCCGAGAGTTCAGTCAATCGGCGAGTTTCCCAATCCATTCCAAATCCTTGCTTACCTTGGAGTTTGGCAGCCACATTCCGACCACCCATGACCAGAACAGTTGCCTGAGATGCGGTCATTCCAGGCAATACGCCCATGGATGCACCGGCAACACCGGACCAGAAGCACGGAACTAAAAGAGGCTTAGCGGGAGGTAAATCCCAGTTTTCCTTTTGAGGTGGCAAGTGCGATGTAGTCGCAT
Organism: Methanobacteriota archaeon; assembly: GCA_018701175.1. Taxonomy (GTDB): domain Archaea; phylum Thermoplasmatota; class Poseidoniia; order Poseidoniales; family Poseidoniaceae; genus MGIIa-L1. Next base: position 12,327 of record JABIWF010000090.1, on the reverse strand, counting down.
AGATATCAAGTAGGTTAGCAATTCCAAACAATCCAGCGAGGCTCGGTAGTAGAAGACTTGCTCCTGGCATATCGATTGGAGAGCGTCCAGGCAGTGCATGCGGGCCAATGATGGTCCAGCCAAACAGTCCAGTCAGTAAGAAAAATGCTGTTGCTGAGAAGAATCCTGCCAGTCTTGAATCATCGCCAAGTCGCTTTCCAGTTGCTATTTGAATCCATTTTGGCCAATCGAGTCGTGTCGTTTCGGTCATCAAGAGCAATGCTGAAATCGTCAGCAGGATAAACGGTAAGAACGTCCGAAGTTGAGAATACCAGCCGAGTTCTGGACCAAATGCAATTCGAGCAAGAACAATCAACGGTAGAGAGAGAAACAATCCAAGTTGAGAACCACGAGCAGACCAAGCGACTCCTCGTGCTGCATTACCGGATAAAAGCATGCGGTGACCCGGCAGTAACGATAACGCTTGGTCGGCATCGGGTGCTCCCATCAGCGCAGACGGAATATAGTTCAGAAATGTATGTACAGTACCCGTTGACACAATAATTCCGGCAACGGCTGAAAGTGGTATTCCAAGACTGAGTAGCCCGGGGGCCAAGGCAAGCAAAATGAGAGCTACATTGTTGACGTGGAAACCTGGAATAATTCCAGTAAGTGTTCCCATTGCAACTCCCCCAAACAGGGCCGCAAACATCCAACCCAGTTCGTACATGTAGGCATCGAGCATGAAATCCCCCCTAGTTTCCGCTGTTTGGGCCCGTGCCGTTTTCCACTTCCTCGCGGTCAGTGATCCCGTCACCGTCCGTATCTTGGGTGTTGGAATTGAACCCTGCCGCATCTTCGTAACTGTCTGCAAGGCGATCCCCATCATCGTCTTTAGCATCCGCTTCATCCAAGGAATAGACGATAGATAATTGCGATGGATGTTCTATTTGTCGCAGACGGCCCTCCCAGGTGAGAGATTGATTTTCGTGTATTGGATCGGTGCCAATGGCATTGAGTTGCACATTGAGTTTGATTGATTGTTCAGAGCCAGGGCGTTCAAGGTACCATCCATCGTCCTTGAGTGCGGCTTTACCGTCTAAAAGGACAAACTGATTTTTAGAATAGCCCCACTGCGTTGCACCGTCGTCCCAAAGAAGCGTCGAAGGTGGCGGTGGGTTGCCAGTTAGATTGTATGAATTCACCATCAATCGAATACGCATGTCTTCGTCATCCCAAGCAACGGTGACATCGGCAACAATGCCCTGGCCTGATTCAATCCAGTTTGTACGAGGTCCTGGGAACGTCATAGCAATGGTTGTTTGACCGTATGTGTAGGTTTGACTGTCAACGAAGAATCCCTCGGTATCCAATGGTTCGAAAGCGTATTTCATGTAGGTATTGATGGTGTAATGCATGCTTGGGTTCTCAAGCATCGAGGATGGGTCTGCAGACAGCATGGCCTGCATTGACATTGCCGACATTGGATTGACGAGGTTTTGGCCCATGCCTTGATTGGCATCAATGCACCATGTACTCCTGTCATCGCTCCACATAAGTCGACCTTCTGCATCAAAGACAGAGTTATTGTAACTTCCATTTGCAGCATTTTCGATGTCTTCAGGTGTAGGGATGACGCAGATGGTATTACCGCTGGGTCCTACAAGGTCCCATACACCGTCCTCTATGTGCAAGGTTCCTGCGAGAATAACTTTGCTTCCAGACTGGTAACTCCACGTGGCTTCCGTGGCCCAGTCCAAACGATGGACTTGCGGCACATGACTTCCGTCAATGAGGATATCCGGCCCTTGAGTTTGAAGTGCCCACCGAAGGCTCGTCTCTTGGTAAGAAAGAATCCCACTTACTTCAATCTTGGAATCGGATTCAATCCACTTGCCGGTTGCGGATTTAATCAGCAACTGCATTTGGTGAGCGGCCATTCCGTCGGTGAGGTATGCCGAGGTGTAAACAGCATCCGGGCTAATGGATTCGCTGATGAATCCGTTAACGGTTACAATTTTCCCTGCATACTCTGTAGGGGCGACAGCAAGGTCTGAAAGTGAAACTCTCTCCAAAACCGGCAAATCTTCAGGTTCCCAGTACAACGCTCCTGAGCCCGTTGCAATCATGTAAAACCTACCGTTGTAGTCGACAACATCCCCCATCGCAGTCACATTCGTGCCAATAGGGGGAATTGTACCGGTTGAATACCAGCGAACTTGGATGACTCCAGTGTCGTCTTCGATGACCAAGTCAACACGGTCTTCACCGCTGCCGTATCGGTCTTCAATCCATGAAATTACTTTTCCTTCTACCAATACGACTTCGTTCTTGTATTGCACGAGATCGTCGATTTCGACCACTTGCGGTTCACGGACCATTGCGTACCAGTTCAGTGTGGCCACTAAAAACAACGAAAGAGCAAACATGACCCATAATTTCTGACCCCGGGTAGCCGGATTGTCATCGGTAATCTTGAGCATAATGTCCTTGAGAGCATCCGCCATATCCGTCCTCACCAGTGCTCCGTGCTTAGGCATTGCCATGCCTCATCCTCATCCAAAATCGCACTGAAGCCGAGATTTGAGCCATGCGGGTTCTTTTTAATGGAAAAGCAGACCGGTCTTATGGGGATGGCCATGCGAGACCGGGTGATTCGAGACGAAATACACAAGGATATTTTCGTTCCTGCAGCTCACGCAAAAATTATCGACACACGTGAATTCCAACGTTTGCGATCCATCCAACAACTTTCGACCTGTGAGTATGTTTTTCCAGCAGCGAACCACAATCGTTTTTCCCATTCTTTAGGCGCATACCATCTTGCTCGGACACTTGTGGATTCTCTCAACGATGTTCAGCCTGGCCTCGTATCGACTGAAGATGCTGAATTGATTCAACTTGCTGCTTTGCTTCACGACATAGGTCATCCACCCTTTTCTCATCTCCTTGAATCAGCAGAAGTTTTTGCGACCTACCATTCGCATGAGCATTGGGGGCGCGTTTTACTTGAATCGACAGACACAGAAGTTGGTATGGCTTTGCTCGAAGCGCTTGGCCGGACTCGGCGTGACCGCCTCTTCGCTCTACTTGACGGTGCAAGTGAGCATGAAGGCGTTCCAATCCCACCTTTCATGAAAGAAATAGTTTCGAGCCAACTTGATGTCGACCGAATGGATTACATGGTTCGTGACCAAGCAAATACGGGTGCGCAAATAGGAGGTTTTGACATTGCGCGAGTCATACGTGCGCTGCGAGTGAGTGATGACGGTCATTTTTATGTCAAATCGTGGGGTCTTCCGGCGATAGAGGCTTACCTTGTTACGAGATACCACATGTATCATCAGGTGTATTTCCACAAGGTCAACATGTTGACACAAAATTATCTTGTGCGAATGTTGTCACGTGCTCGAGCACTTGCACACGATGGTGCGTTGTCACTTTCACCTTCTCTCGAGAATATGCTTCTCAATTCAAACTTGGACGCTAAGGGGTATGCTGCTCTCAACGACGCACATGTTCGGGTCGCTTTGCCAGACTGGGCTGAACATGATGATGCCATTTTGTCCCATTATGCGATGCGTCTGCTCTCTCGTCGAGATTTCCACAAGTCTCTTCGAATAGAAGGCCTGAGCACTGAAATGGTCTCCGTCGTTTTGCCACGATTAGAAGCACTTGTTGCAGAAGCGGGATACGATCCAAACATTGATGTCATTACTGCGCGCATCTCAAAGCGTGGTTACATGCCCTATGAACAAGGCATTCTTCTTGAAGACGGAAGGGATGCTGCAGATCATTCTCCCCTCGTTCGTTCACTCACCCAACCCAATGAGCGAGCGCTGATTTTCGTTCCTGATGCGATTCGTGATGAACTTGAGTTGAGTGTCCGTGAATGGGTCAAACCTTCACAATCCTCTCTTGCCCAGTTTGAATGACATAGGGTTAAGTTCATGTCTTGTGCTCATTCCCTCGACGCAGGGGCCCGTAGCTTAGTTGGTTGGAGCACCCGGCTCATAACCGGGGGGTCAGGGGTTCAAGTCCCTTCGGGCCCACTTTTTTATGTCCGTCCGTTGGCTATTTTTTGAGCCATCACGGCGCAACGGTTATGAGGGTCTCATTACTGGGGTTGTTTGACAGGTGGTCTATATGTTGAAGCGTGCTATGTTCCTTCTCGCCCTTTACCTATGCTCGGTTATGATTGTTGCAGTTCCTGCTTCTGCTCAAGCACCAACTGCTGCAATTTCTCTTTCCTGCGCTCCAATTTCAATAAATATCGAAGTTAAGCCTGGTTCGACGTACAACGGTTTCACCACCTGCACTGCTAGCAATCCTACAACTTGGCAAGAGAAAATCAGCATTCTGGTAACCAGTGACGGATTAGCAACTGCCGCTCCTGGTGACATGTACATCGGCGCAGGTGCAGAAGTCGATTTCCAGATTTCAGTTCGTGCTACACCTTACATGGTTATGCAAAGCCGAACACTCTCAGTCTCTGCAACGGTGCAAGAAATTAACAGTCTACCACCACCAAACGTTGCATCGTCTCAGAACAACATGATTGTCAACATCATGCAGTATTCCTTAGTTCAGGTTGAAGCAGTCGAACCTTTCGTACAGTTGATGCCGAAGAAAGACAAGAACTTTGAATTCAAAGTTTACAATCTGGGTAATCAAATAGATTTCATGAAGGTAGGAATTTCAGAATCAAGCCGTGAGAACCTCGAAGAAGCAGGGTTCACGATCAACTTACCAGCAGTAAAGGTTCAGATTGACGCAATCCCAACAGCAACGAAGGTTCGAGTTATGGCTCGTACTCCTAAGACGCAAGGTTGGAGTGACGCATACCACGTTCTCGACTTCTACGCTGAATCTGAATTCGCTTGTAACAACGGTGGATGTATCCGTGAATCACAAATGATTACTGTGTATGTCCGTGGTGTCTACCTCCCAGGTTTCGAAATCGTTCCGGCAATCTCGATGATTGCACTGGCAGCAGCAGTTGCTGGCCGACGTTTCGTTGAAGACCGTGAAGAAGACGAAGAAAACGTCGTCTGGTACGAGTCAGCCCCCGGCCTGTGACGGCTCGTGAACAAACCTTCGACAATCCTGTCGATGCCTGCACTTGTAGGGGTCGCCTTGATAATCCCCAGCGTCTAACGACCTTCTAACAGGGATTGCTATGAGTGGATTACTTGACAAAGCCAACGCATCGAAAACCGAATCAGAACCAACTCAAGTTACTGTAGTTGCTGAAAAGGTGACCATCGTTTCTCACCAACCGACTGCAAATATTTCATCCTCAGTGGGTTCTGGAGGTCTAGACACTCCACTCAAACTTACCATTGCAGGTTGGATTACGATTTTCATTGGAGGCATTCTTGCTTTACAAGGCGGCGGAATGGGCATTCTTGTCATACTTGCTGTTGTGGTTGTAGGGGCCGGGCTTCTTGTTCAGTCTGAACGAATGGCCGACCGTGAAATGAACACCATCAAACTTGGAATCTCGATTTTCATCGCAGTCCTCGTTGCAGCAGGCCCGTATGCTGCCTTTTACCTCGTGCCTGCCGATACATCGATGGCACTGACTGAAATCAATGTAAGCGAAGAATCTAATGAACTTACATTTTACGTCCGTGGTTCTTTTGACTCTGCATCAGCAACCATTACGCTTGATGGAGAATCGTTGTGGTCGGACACTTTGCAGTTGAACAACGATCGAGCCAAATTCAAAGCACCCCTCGATGCATTCTTTGCTGGTAACGCTCAAGATTATCGCTTAGCATCAATGAATGAATACATGATTGATGTCTCTTCGGGTGATGGTCAATCGAAAACAGCTGAAATTACTCCGGCACTTCTCAACCGTGAGCTTCTAAATTCAGGCGCTCGTATTTCAGAAGTTCTTCGAACTCAAACCTCCGGTACCGGAAATGATAGAACGACCACCACTACGGTTGAAGGCGTCATTGTGGAATCCATCATGGGCCTCTTTGGACCTGATGAAAGTACCCAAGACAACGGAGAACATACGATGACCAATCTTGCACTGACCCCCGTTGCGTCTGATTACACCGTTCAACTTCGAGTTAAGAAAGGCAGTTCTACTGAGTACAGTTCTCCGATGATTGAAGTGAACGGTCTCGATGCAACTTGGACCAGTTCCGTAAATGGCGCAAAAAGTGGTAAAATGAACGGTTGGCTTGGTCTTCCAGGAACTGCTATGGATAATTGGGATGGTGGGAGTGGCCAGACTGAGTTCCTTGACAAGGATTCGTTCTATGATGATGCAGGATGCTACACCTTTGAAATTGTGATCACAAACGAATACTATGCAGGTATGAACGATGTTGACTCCGATGCAACTGGAATTACTGTCAGCAGTAACTCCTGGCAACTCAACTTTGATGCAGACAGTGACTCACGAACAATGGAAGTTTGCTGAACCACTCAATTCCTAAGGCGAGCAGTCAATTACATCCAACGGATGTTTCCTAATCACTCGTAAACAGTAGGACTCAGTCCTCTTGTTCATCTTCCACGGTTTCAGTGTCTTCCGCTTCTTCCGTCTCTTCAGTACCGGTTTCCTCAGGTATTGGCTCTGCTACATCACCGTACTTCGAGTCTTTGGATGTCGCACGCAGTGATAGCATTGCACTGGCCCCGATGATAATCAACGCTAGTATCCCATAGACAACGAGTGGTTGGTCCTCAGTTTCCTCACTAATGTACCATCCAACTTCTTGTGAATTTGCGCCTTCGGTGTTTGTGATGTCCTCGGAAATCGATCTGAGTACATTCGGAATCAATGTTCTGCAATTCAGAACTTGCGGTCCATCTGTATTCGTCCTCCAAGAGACTGGGAGATTCTTTTCTTCACCGGGTGCAAGTGTAATGGTCAGCGTTGTTGTATCGGCCAGGTCATCCCCCACGTAGCACCATATGTTCACGGTAGCAGCAGAGTCGCCAGTATTTCCAACTGTGACCATTGCTCCAATCCATTTGTTCGTATCAGCAGTGGTATCTTCTGCATCTATTGAAACAACTTCGATGTATGGAAGTGGTATGTTGACGACTGCATAAGGGGATTTGGGGGCGGGTGTTGTAATCGAAAAATCGCCCCACCCGGAGGAAAGTGTCAAATTGAGTTCCGCATCTTCAGAGTGGTACTCTCCGTTTTGGTCTACCCATTCGACAATTCTCCTCCATTCGCTGCCACCAATGTCGAGTTGGCCGTTCGCATCGGTAATATCATCTCGGGTAGATGCACCGTAACCAATACCGGTTTGGTGAACAGTGGCGTTTGGAGAATTCGTTTGAATGATCCGTTGAGAGAGCAGACGAATCCAGGCATCTGTGATGCCTCCAGTCCCTTGCGAGTTGGTGTAGGATATTTCCGCATGGTCATGAACGATGATGTCTTCATCGGTACGACTACCTTGAATTAAACTAGAATTTACAGAAAGACTCGAACCGTTTTCAACATGAATCGGGGCGCTTCCAATCAAATCACTCGATTCGATTTCACATACACCTGCGCACAATATATCAGCGCCAAATGTGGAACTGTTCTCCATGTGCATGGTTCCAAATACCGTCATCGAAAACGATGCCTCGCTCCAAGTTAGGCTTCCATTGGTTTGGTTGATTTCATGAGCTGCGAGAATTGGTATTTCACCGCTGCCTGTATGAAGTGCTTGAAGAGATGTAATCTGAATCGGGAATACATGATAGATGTAAAAATCAACAACAATATCAGTACCATCAAGGGGCACTTCAATGGAAACGGTGTCTTGTCCTGCGGCATCTACAGTTTGGTCTCCAACTGTGATATTCATCATTGCGGAGGTGGAGACTGTTTCTTGAAAGTTGAATTGAATCGTCCCAGTCTCGGCAAGGTCACCAAAGTTCAAATGCAATTGGCTTGAGTTTGTAAGTGTCAATGCGGAATTAATATCTTCTCCAGTTAGCGATCCGGTGAGAATGAGTTGTCCACCGTCTTCGACCGTTATTGCATTGTTGGGACCAACAGTCATGTCAGCGTCGATGGTCAATGTGGCACCATTTTTCACCAGTACATTTCCGTTCATTGCTTGTGAATCCGACCATGTTTCGTCTGCGTCAATAATCACATCATTGCCGTCGCTGGGCGGAGCTGCATTCACATTTACCATGCCAGCGAATGAGGTAAAAATCAAGAGCATCATCAGTGTCAAAGCAGTTCGCATGAAAACACTCAAACTGTGGTGTTTTATAGGCTTCTCTCCGGAATCAATAGGGCACATCTTTCCATCCAATCTTGTAACCAAGAAGGTTGAATGAACGATGAAGTATAGGTGTAATGGCGACCAAGGCGACCATTGGTAGTAAGAGTTCTGAGTCGGCAAGTATGGAAGTGCCGAGGAATAATTGGCCCGCTAAGAATACCATTATCGCAAAAGGAAGAGTATCCAAAAGTGGGGCCTTCGAAGAGATGTCACCTTCTCGCTTGAGTCCGCGACGACGTTTGACAAATGAACCGCTGCTGTCTCCGACCAGGCAGAAAAATCCGAGGAAGGTGCCGAGAATGAACGCAGTCATGTGGTCGCCCCCGAGACTGAACCATGTTCCTTCAGCACCTTGCAATGGGTGAGTGAAAATACCGTTTTCTCCGATAGCAGCGCCTGCGGCAGGAATGTCGCCCATAAGCGAGACAATGAGGACGCTAAGCAGGCCTGAAGTGAGCGAGCCTCCAATCAATCCATTCCATGTTTTCCCATCACCAAGAATACGGTTTCCGTCGCTAAGTGTGCGGCCACCATCGATAGGCCAGGGCCCATATCCCGTTTTTGGCAACCACTTGCCCCACAGCATGGCAAAGGTGTTAGCGAGGAATCCTGGCATGTACAGCCAGAGCGTTAGGATACAGAGTTCTAAAAATTGCATGAAGCTCACCAAGGCTTGGACCTTTACATGTCTCGCTTGGAGGGCGGTCTTTGAAGCATCCCCTTTGTTCGGGTGATTTTGCGTCAAAAGTCCAAACATCTCTCACGATGAGATTATGTGATGGCATGGGTGGAGCATAAACATGGCTGGGAAGGTTGTACTTGTTGTCGGCGGTGGTGGGAGAGAACACGCACTTTGCATGGGTCTTTCACAATCTGGTCATGTGTCGCAGTTGCATTGCACACCCGGTAATGCAGGAACTGCATCTCTCGGAACGAATCATTCAGTTTCTGCATCCGACATAACAGGTTTACTTCGTCTCGCTCAAGAGTTGTCTGCGGACCTCGTCGTTGCAGGACCGGAAGCACCGCTCTGCGCAGGACTGGCCGACGAACTTTCAGTACAAGGAATTCCTTGTTTTGGGCCTGTTGCGGCTCTTGCCCATCTTGAGGGTTCGAAACTTCACGCGAAAGAGGTCATGCGTGCAGCAAATGTGCCGACAGCGGCCTTTCACGTACTGGAGCACGGAAGTGATATTGACGCTGCTCTGAGTGATTTTTCTGGACAACCATGGGTCGTTAAGCGAGATGTGTTGGCTGGCGGCAAAGGAGTTGTTGTTACCGAAGACCGTGCTGAAGCATTGTCTTTCATCCAATCATCAATTGAAACCGATGGAAGGGTTTTGCTTGAAGAATTTCTTCCTGGTGAGGAGGCGAGTATGTTGGTCGTCATGGATGGATCTGGTTTCGTCTGTCTTCCTGCCAGTCAAGACCACAAAAGAGCATACGATGGGGACAAAGGGCCAAATACGGGTGGAATGGGTGCATATTGTCCCGCTCCAGTTGTCACAAAGGAGATACGCGATTTGACCATTCAAACCATCATTGAACCGATGCATACTTACCTGTGTGCTGCGGAACAACCCTACCGTGGTGTGCTTTACGTTGGCCTCATGATTCCAGACTCTGGATGTCCAAATGTGGTCGAATTCAATGTCCGGTTCGGTGACCCTGAATGCCAAATCACACTGCCCCTCATCGAGTCCGACTTGTTCGAATTGCTGAATGCTGCAGCCACGGATGGCCTCTCGAAACTTGAGGTTAAGTTTAGTGCTCTTCATGCTGCAACGGTGGTATTGGCAGCTGAAGGGTATCCAAGTTCTCCCGTTAAGGGTCGTACTGTCCGAGGTGCTGAATCCGAACCAATTTCATCTCCAAACGGCATGGCGTGGGTCAATCATGCAGGAACTGCTAGAGGCCTAAACGGTGAATTAATTTCAACCGGTGGGCGAGTACTTGCATGCAGTGCCACCGGCCCTACGCTCGGGGTTGCAGTGGAGATGGCATATGCTCTTCTTGACACGATTGAACTTGAAGGGTCTCACTTCAGAACGGACATCGGTTTCCGTGCTTTGTGAGTTGTTTTGGCACTTACTTTTTACCGTTGAAATCGACATACGTAAACAACGCTCAATGTGATGCAGCAAGGCATTCATCTGTTGTCCGTTCAGCGGAGTCATTAAAAGAGGCTCTAAAGTGGCGAAGACGCTTCAGCCTTGCTGCTGTCGCGCAAACACCTTTGAGGGAAAAAATATGGAACAAATAACTGGCACAAAAAGCACTGCGCCAGCAGCACCGTTGGGATGGCTTATCGCTCCCCTAGCAGTTCTGCTCGCACTCGCAGCTATCAAGCTCGTCGGCATTGACTTCGAGCTTACCGCAGACAACTTGGCACCGATGATTATTGTCGGCACCGCTGGCATCCTGGGACTTGTCCCGTCGATGCTAAATCAATCTGAATCCGTTTCTGTTTCCAAGGCCACTCTTTCCCTCTCCACTTTGGCCGTGGCGCTTATCGGTGCTGAGGCAATTTACATGCTCGACTATGGAGCATTGTCTGGTCTTCTGTTTGCTTTCGTTACGTTTGGCGTTCATTTCATGAGCAGCCGTGGCCGACACGAAATTGGAACCATCATTGTTTTCTTCGCAATGGGGATAAACGTCGGAATGGCCGTAGCATCTGACGCACTCCTCGCTGATTCTGCTCGATTACTCCCTGATATCTTCAATTTGGCACCAGAGGGTGAGCAACAAAGTTTGGTCTCCACACTCAACTTGAGAAACCAGGCTGTCGGCTACCTCTTCTTCTCACACCTTACAGTATTCACCCTCGTCGGTGTGTTGGTTGCAACCTTTGCCCGGGGTGTAATCACTCCTGTTGGTGAAGCCGGTTGGTTCAGTTTCTTGAACAACGACACGAGTACAAATTTCAACAAGAACAACCTTCCTCTGCAAATTGCATTGGCTGTTTGGGCTTTGGCTCACATCGGCAGTCTTTGGCACTTTGAGACAGTTAGCATTGCTGACAAACTTGGAGTTACTTCAGCAGCAGATTACCACGGCATCGTTGGTTACTGGCAAGCGTTCTTCACTGGAATGGTGGCAATTGTTGTTGCAGGTATGTACTCAGAACGATGGCACACCCGTGCCATGACCCTCGGTTCTCTGTGGGCGCTCTACGTTGTTTCGTCTTGGTACGATGCAGGAATGTTTTCGATGGATCTCCTCGAAGGCAACTGGGGCAGTTTGATTTGGCTCGGACTAACCTTCTTCATCGGTGTCGGTATTTACTCGATTTCAACCCACGAAACGTGGGGTGGCTGGGTCAACCGTGACGATCACGAATACTCCGGCGCTCGTAAGTTCTGGAATCAACACTGGTCCAGTGTAATGATTGGTCTCGCATTCTTCTTTGGTTTGGTCATCCGAACACAATGGTATGTTGTACCATCAATGAACGCTTTCGGAACCGGAAACTGGGACATGACCGGCGGTTCTGACCCTTGGTACATGAAGCGTGTTGTCGATTACATCCTAGCAAACAACGCACACCTCATTTTCGATGCAGACCGCTCTTATCCAATTGGTGGAATCAACCCTCGACCTCCGATTTTCACTTGGTCAATTGCAGTTGTTGCAACGCTTCTTGAACCGTTCTTTAGCAACGGTGATGCAGTTTGGTGGGCTATACTTTCCCTTCCTGCAATTTACGGTGCTTTTACCATTCTACCGGTGGCTTACATTGCACGCGAACATATCAACGAAAAGGCAGCAGTTGTCGCTGCTTGGCTGATTGCTTTCATGCCGGCTCACGTGAGTCACACGACATGGGCACTTGCTGACCACGACGCTTTCATCATGCTTTTCATCACACTCGGATTCATGTTCTGGCTCCGTGCTGTGAAGTATGCAGGTAGTGAGCGATTGTTGCGCTCTTCGTCCCCTTCGGCTTTGTCCTTCATAAACGCATTTACCGCCGTCACGCAAGAACGCCGTGCTGCACTATCAGCCGCAGTTCTTGCCGGTGTGAGTTTCGGTATCGTTTCGCTTGGTTGGAAAGGTTTCGTCGTCGGTCCGTCAATTATCT
>JABIWF010000067.1 GCA_018701175.1 Methanobacteriota archaeon | reverse complement strand
ACTCAGGTAGGGTCACCATCGGGGGAATATCGTCGAGAAGTGGTTCGTTTGATAATTCATCTCTTGCTTTCTGAGATTTCTTTTCACGTTTGTCTTCGATTCTAGTTTTTGAGTCTGAAACTACTTTCTTTACTGCGTCATTCGTCCTGTCCGCAGCCTTCTTGCCTGCAACAGACGCTGACTGTGCAGCACCCTTGCTAAGTTCAGCCGTTTTTAGTGCAGCTTTTTTCGTAGCTTCAGCAGCCTTTTTTGAGATATCTGCTAATTTCGAGCCAGTTGCAGACAATCGCTCTTTCAACTTTGAAATCTCGCCGTCGTCTTCGCTCATGCGAGTCCTATGTGGTTTGCATAGTCAAATGTTGCGCAGGTCAGTATTCGACAGGAACAGGGTCAAGCATCCGCCAGAGAAACCAACTGGCTGCAGATCTGTACGGTTTCCAGCGTTTTGAAATTTCGAGAACTTTTTCCCTTGTGTCCGCTTCTGGTGCAAGTTTTTGCACTGCACGAATCAATCCAATGTCTCCGATACTAAACACATCAGGGCGCATGAAGGTGAAAATCAACATCATTTCAGAAGTCCAAGGTCCAATGCCTCGGAAAGATGAGAAATGTTTGATGAGTTCATCATCTGTATGATCATCCCAGTTCTCCAAAAGCAGTGCAGTCGCCTCAAGCGCAAGGCCGTGGATGTAACTTGCTTTGGGCCGAGAGAGCCCACATGTAGCCAATTCTTCGGCTGAAAACTTGCGAATCGCTTCTGGGGTTATATCACTCACCAATTCAACCAACCTTCCCCACACAGCATCGGCAGCGAGGACAGAAATCTGTTGGCCGACAATTGACCGTACCAATGTCGAGAATAAATCGCCGCGACCTTCAAGACTCTCATCGGGATATGAACGGACAACTGCGCCGAGTAAATCATCTTCTGATAGTGCTTTGACAGCATCGCCCCACCACGTTGGTCTACCCGTGTCCATAATGTGCGTTCGGGCGTTGGGGTTTTGAGGTCTTGTCTCATGGCACAACCATGCGAGACGAGTTGAAGGAAATTCTAGGCTTGAAAAATGTCATGCGTGCAGGATGGGTTCGTGCAGGCATCGATTCTCCAGAATCGGTTGCAGCACATTCGTGGGGCATGTCGATGCTTGCACTCAAATTGACTCCTCCGCATCTGGATCTTGCCCGAGTGCTTTCCCTGTGTATCGTCCATGACATTCCCGAAGTTCGGGTTGGGGACCTAACGCCGCATGATGACACTTCGACCAAGGCTGCTGATGAGCATAACGCGATGAAGGCTCTTGCTCCTCAATGGGTCGCTTTGTTCGAAGAGTATGAGCAGGGTGAAACTCCAGAATCTCGATTTGTCAAACAACTGGATAAACTCGACATGGCTCTGCAAGCTGAACTTTACCAGGAACAATTTAACTTGCCACTTGAAGAGTTCATCGAAAGTGCCCGTAAGCGTATGTCAGACCCGGAATTGATACACTTACTTTCGTGATTTTTTGACAACGAGTCTCCGACAAAAACAAAAGGGTGAGCCGACCGGCCTAGTAACATAGCCCGATAGTGTAGGGGTCCATCATAACGGGTTTTGGTCCCGTTGACCTCGGTTCAAATCCGAGTCGGGCTACCTCTAACGACACATTAGAATGGTTCATCAGAACCGTCGTAACAATCGTATTGGCCGTCATTGACCCAATCCGCTGGAATTAGTTCGCCACTGCCACATTCAAACATTCCATCGCCTCCACCACCGCCGCCAGCCGTAAAGAGGATGACCAACCAAACAAGTTGGGCGAGAACCGTCAATGCAATTGAGGCGATTGAGGTGATTGTTGCAGCCTTGATAAGCCCTGCATCTTTACCGAATTGGACGTATTCAGCATTGGAACGTGCCATGTAGGCCACAATACTTGCAGGAACTGCAACGATCAGATTACAAGCTCCAAACAGAGGCACAACTGCTGAACCCAAACTGCCCATCAATGCGAGTGAACCCAAAACGATCGCAACAATGGCTATTGTGTTGGGTGAACTGTTTGCAGACAGTGAAATCGGCTGCTGAGCGTTTCCTTGCATCACGACTTGCGATGGAGGAGAACTTACTGGTATGGATTCCATTTCATCCATAAACGAATCCAGTTCATCAACTTCATCCATTCCCCATTCAAATTCTCCCTCGCAATGAGGGCACGCAAATTCGCCCTTTGCATCATCATCAAGTTCTATCTTTTCTTCACAATGTGGGCATAGAATCTCGACCATGGGTGTAGTTTCTACATCGAATTGAAAACTTTGAGCCGACGCAAAGAATTGGGACATAGGAATTAGACGATGTTGCCACATTTAGGGCGTTCAGTAACCAATGTGGTAATGATCACGAACGTTTTTTTTCGAAACTTGCTACTATTGTCAACTGGGCAAGTCCTGCCAATACCGTAAACAGTCCGAGAAGTATGAATATCACAGATACTAAAAAACCAAGCGCAATTAACGCCATGAATACCAAAATCCCCATCCCTCCAAGTCCTTCGCCACCGCCAAATGAACCTAAACTACTCCATGCTGCTGAACTAGCCAGAATCCCAAAGATTCCTACGGCAATCGAAACTCCTCCACCAACGAAAAACGAGCCGCCCAGTGCAGTTTGTAGCGTTAGCATCGCCCAGCCCAACATTCCTCTTGATTGGGTCGTCTTCAAAACCGGCTGTACTTCCGCTGGTATCTCAATGCGCTCTTCGGGCATGCCCCATTCGAATTCGCCTTCACAATACGGACATGCAAATTCCCCAATGACATCGTCATCGAGTTCAATCTCTTCTTCACAATGAGGGCAGAGAATCTCGACCATGCTCTCTCTTTCCGTCTGCTGCAAATAAAAGTTCATCCGGCTCACCAATCAAATGTTCGGTCATGTTCATCAATCGAGCGCACTTGGCATGGTGCAGTGAGTCACATGAATATCGCAAAAATAGCCGTTCTAGGAGCCGGACAAATGGGAAATGGTATCACGCAAGTTGCTGCTTGTGCAGGTTACGACGTAACCATGGTTGACATCAAACAAGAGTTCGTTGACCGAGGTATTGCTGCTATCGAGAAATCCCTTGCAAAGTTGGTCTCCAAAGAACGCATGTCGCAAGAAGACGCAGATGCGGCTCGTGGGCGCATTTCCCTTTCAGTGGACCGTGCAGATTGTGCAGATTGTGATTTGGTGATCGAAGCAGTTCCGGAAATCCTAGATTTGAAGGTGAGTATTTTCCAAGAATTGGATGGTCTTTGTAAGCCTGAAACAATACTTGCCTCCAACACTTCTTCCATCTCCATTTCGACGATTGCTGATTCAACCAATCGACCTGACAAGGTCATCGGAATGCACTTCATGAATCCAGTTCCAATCATGAAACTTGTAGAAATTATCAACGGTAACAAAACCAGCTCAGAAACCAACGCTGCAGTTATTGAAGCATCGGCAACGATGGGTAAAACAGCCCTCTCCTGCAATGATTCGCCAGGCTTTGTTTCGAACCGCATTCTATGCCCCATGCTGAATGAAGCGATTTTGACCCTGCAAGAAGGCGTAGCCCAACCCGAAGCCATTGACGGAATCATGAAACTTGGAATGAATCATCCGATTGGTCCTTTGGCACTTTCGGACCTGATCGGCCTTGATACTGTTCTTCACATCATGAATGTACTCCATGAAGGCATGGGCGACGACAAGTATGCGCCTGCGCCTCTTCTCATTCAAATGGTCGAGGAAGGTAAACTCGGACGCAAGTCCGGTCAAGGCTTCTATTCCTACTAGGGTGAACTTCTTTGGGTCTCAAAGACAAAATCCAGTTTTGGGCGATTCATCGCTTCCTCAACACCGTTGTCAATTCACCTGAAGTACACATCCCAAACCGAAAAGAGGCTGATTTCCGCCTCGATTGGCTGGGCAGAATGGCGGTCATGAGAGCCGGCCTCTCTGGACTCATCTCTGGATTGTGCGTTGTTGGAATCGCCCTTTTCCTACGAGATTGGGAAGCCGTAGATGGGGTTACTGGCTTTGGATTCGTTGTTTTGATTACACTGACCAGCAGTATCATGACGGGTCTTGAGTTACTCTTTTTGTATCGTGATTCATTGAGTACTGCAGCTCGAATGGCGAAAATACTGAACATCCCACGAGAAGAACTCGAGCAGGTCGATTTAGAAAACTCGATTTCGCATTGGTTGATTCATGCAGCCCTGGGCGCTCCTGGCTTTCATGGCACTATGTTTGGGATTGACCCATTGGCGAAAATCGGTAAGATTGGAATGCTCGTACGCAAGGTTCTCAAGAAATTCCGAATCGTTGCCAGTGCAACAGTGTTCAAGATGATTATTCGTCGAATGTGGGTTCGACTCCTTGGGCGAGTGGCGTTAAGGGCCTATGTGGAATTACTTTCTCTTCCCGTTTTCGTCCTCCTCAATATGATTGGCATGAACGCAATGATGCGAGATATGCGTTCACGTTTGGTTGGACATGAATTTACTCCGAAACTTATCGCTCATGCATTTCCAGAGGGTTTGGATTCGATGGATGATGGTTTGAAAAAAGCACTTCATGAAGGCATGGCAGAGCAAATCACAACGGCTCGTTTCATCCATCCAAATCAGATTCGAGTTCTCGATTTACTTGGCGCTAACACGAGCATGCAGGCGGTTACAACCAGTGCTCACCAACGAAGAGCCAATCGATTTTTACTTGCGATTTTTTCCATGTCGGGCAAAAACTCACCCAGATGCAGGAAGCTCATTCGCTTGCTTGAGGAAGAGATCGGTGTGGAAGAAGTCGTTCGCGTCCGACAAGAAATTGATGATGCAATCTACGACCTCGAACCATTGCAACGGCCTTGGTTGTAAGCAGTACAGTAAACGAGTCAACACCAAAAACCTCCAGCCTGTCGCCGATACATGGCTCACTCACCCTACATCGTTACTGGCGCATCGAAAGGAATCGGTCGCTCGGTTGCTATGCAGATTGCAGAGGCTGGTTTTCCGGTTATCGCATTGGCGCGACAATCCCTCGAACTCGACGAGATTGGCAAACTGCTTACTCAAGTTCAACCGGAATCACGTACCATAGCTTGTGATTTATCCGACTCAGTAGCGATTAAGACGGTATGTGAGCAAATCGATGAATCTACTGAATGGATTGCTGGAATCGTTCACAACGCAGGGACTATTCATCCCGTGCAACCCTTGGAAGGCGCAGATATTGACGATTGGTCGTTTTCTCTACGAGTCAATCTCATTGGCGTTCAAGACCTTACGCAACGCCTCATTGGAAAAATGGGCGGTGCTTCTCAATCTCGTGTGACAACCATTTCGAGTGGCGCCTCGTTGAGGCCCGTAGAATCATGGTCAGCATATTGCGTATCGAAGGCTGGATTGGATATGTGGACGCGTTGTTTGGCAGCAGAATCAAAGAACAAGAACATCAGCGCTATTGCCGTTGCTCCTGGGATTGTCGATACAGGAATGCAAGTCGCCATACGTTCCGTTTCTCCTGAGTTGTTTCCAAGCCATGCGGATTTTGTTTCGCTCCATACCGAAGGACACCTTGCGAAAAGTCAAGATGTTGCTCAACTTCTCCTCCCACTTATTCTCGAGCAAACGATGGAACAATCTGGGCAACGCTTTGATGTTCGAGAACTTTGATTTCATACATAAAACGAGAGAAGGGTGATAAGCCAGCACCATGACAGCCTGTTTAGAGGGATTCTATGCCAGGTACAGACCGTGTTGAAATTCGAACTTTGAAAGTTGGACGCTTTTGTGTCGTTGATGAAGAAGCTTACAAAATTCTGAGCATCTCAAAGTCCAAACCAGGTAAGCACGGCTCAGCGAAGGCCCGACTCGAACTTGTGTCCCTGTTTTCTTCGAAGAAAATCTCTCACGTCGGTACTGTGACCGACAGCATCCACGTACCAATGATCGAAAAAGGCAAGGCAATGGTCACCCACATCGATGGTGAAGAAGTTCATGCAATGAACATGAAGGACCACTCCATGATGATTCTTCCAGTTGATCCAGACATCCAAGTCGATTCTGGCCAAGAAATTCTTTGGATGGAAGCACTCGGCCGATATAAAATCGAACGCTGAGTTGAACATTCGCCTACACTTTGTGAATCTTCACAATTTTCTTTTTGTCCGGTGATGTATTCATAAGCCTAAAGTGTTCATCGACGTCTATGTCCGATGTCGGAACCGCAAATGCGACTGAACCCTTTTCAGTCGATGAAGCAATGAATAACATGAGTGATGTTGACAAAAAGTCTCTGAAAAGTTGGTACTTCTTTGACTGGGCAAACCAGGCCTATGCTCTCACTGTAATGACCGTCATTGCGCCTCAAGTGATGTCTGGATTGTATAACTACGCAACTGGTAAGCAAACTGGTGACGCATTTTACGCACAAGTTTTGACCTTCTCGATGCTTTTCGTCGTCATTACAGCACCAGCTTTGGGTGTTATTGCCGACAGAATGCCAATCAAGAAGAAACTACTCAAGTGGTATACATTGGCTGGTGTTGTCTTTACTGCACTCATGGGTGCTGCACCGTACTTCGGTTCTGAAGGTTACAAAGTCATGGCAGTCATGTATGTCATCGGTACCGTAGGTTTCACCGGTGGTAACGTCATCTATTACTCCTTCATGCCGTACCTCGCTGAGAAACGGTGTATGGATCATGTGTCCAGTAAAGGATACGCTTACGGTTTCATGGGTGGCTCAATGCTCCTCATTTTCCACCTGGTTCTTCTGCTCGGTCCGTTCGGATGGGACAGCAACTTCCGTTTGTCTGCAATTTTTGTGACTTCCGCATTATGGTGGTGGGGCTTTGGCTATCTCATGTTCAAGTGGACTCCTGAACCCGAAATCCCTTCAAAAATGGAATGGGAGGGCGTTGTCTCAGCCGCCAAGGTTGCTTATGGGCAAGTCTTTACTACATTCAAAGAAATCAAGCGGTTCAAGATTCTCGCAATGTATCTCCTCGCATACTTGTTGTTCTACGATGGCGTCAACACCATTGCCAGCATGGCAAGTGCTTACGGTGATTCAGTTCTCCGACTGAGTCTGCAACTGAACATCTATTTGCTCCTCACAGTGAATATTGTCGCTATTCCAATGACGTTGTTGTTTGGTAAACTTGCAAACGCCAAGGGAACCAAGTTCGCTTTGATGCTCTCCCTCATCATTTACTGCTGTGTTGCAGTAGTTGCTGCAGGATTCGCTCCTTTGGAACTTGATTCAACAGTCAAAGTAGACGACAAAGGAATATCAACAGTGGATGATGCAGAACGTTACGATTTCACCTTCACCTGGAACGAAACCGCTCAAATGTATGAACTTACTACCCTTTACGACAAGGGATATGAAGGTTGGATCAGCGAAGAAGGTGCGGGTGACAATGATTTCCGTGATGCATACCAACAATACTTCCCTGAACCGGATT
>JABIWF010000035.1 GCA_018701175.1 Methanobacteriota archaeon | reverse complement strand
CATCCGACCAGAGCAGGACATTTTCGGGGAATTGGTCAAGGTAATCGTCCCAGCCATCGCCGTCAGCGTCTGGACAGCCCAGTCGAGTTTCCGATGAAAGGCCAAACAAACCAGGGCAGTCATCTGCAGCGTTTCCTTCAGGAGAATCGCCGTATCCGTCTGCATCGTCGTCAGCATGTTGGCTGGCATCGTCAACAAAGGCATCACCTTCGTCTGACCAGCCGTCGCTATCTGAATCAACACATCCGAATCTGTCTTCGGTTGAAGTGCCCGAAACTTCAGGGCATTCATCCCCTTGGAAACCAGTCAAAGAGTCTCCGAAGCCGTCCCCATCACCATCGAGATGTTGACTCCTCACCATCGAAAAGGCATCAGCCCCATCCGTTGCCGTCCAGCTTGTATCTGGGTCGGACCATCCGTCTTTGTCGGAATCAAGACATCCATTACGATCGAGTGTAGATGTTCCGATTATGGTCGGGCAAGCATCTCCGTCTGTGCCATCGACTTGGTCACCAAAGCCATCGCCATCCGTGTCGGCCCATTGGGTCGAATCGGTTGGATATTCGTCGGCGGTATCTGCGTAACCGTCCCCGTCAAAATCTTCGCATCCCAGTGGACCGCCAAAGGTACTAAGGCCGTAGATTTGAGGACAATCGTCGCCTCCGTCTGAGAAACCATCGTTGTCATCATCGGTATCTTCGGTAATATCTTCACAGCCATCCTGGTCAGCATCGTTCGATTGAATTGAGAAGAAACCGGGAAGACTGGTCGGGCATTCATCAACACCGGTCGTTGAAGGCGAGCACGCCCAGATTCCGTCGGATTGCAATCCGTCGCAGATTCGATCATCATCGTCATCGAGGTCTTCGCCGCTGTCTTGGCACCCATCGGAATCGTAGTCAGTTGCTGTTGTAGCAATCCATGCGACATCACCCTTTGGACATCGATCAACACCGTCGTTGACCATATCGTTGTCATCATCATCGTCTTCGGTCAGGTCGGCACAACCGTCCATGTCATGATCCGTTGCTAACGATGAAATCCAAGACAGGTTACCAAATTGGCAGTCGTCAACTTCGTTCAAAACAGTGTCGTTATCGGTATCCTCGTCGCACGAATCACCAAATGCATCACCGTCATAATTTGCTTGTGCTGCATTGGCTACGAATGGGCAGTTATCAACTGAATCACCAACTCCGTCTGAGTCTGTATCTGCATCAGGTTGAATCATGTTCACCTCGTCTTGGCCGTTGTCGACGTAATAGAGAAGACCATTAGGTCCGATTTCGAGTCCCATTATAGAGGAAGCCGATGTCTGGATGAAATCTGCTTCTACGCCGCCTTTGCCGTCAGCGTCCAGTTCGTAAGCTGTGATTTTCCCGTCACCGTTGGTGGAAACGAAGAGTTGATCGCCATCAAGAGCGATGCCACTTGGTCGATTGAGACCGGTGTCAAGAACACCCCATTCGATACCAGTAATATCGGAATATTCAGCAAGCAGTTCAAGACGAGATGCTTCGGCCATGATGTCCAGTGACGAAGTGGTTGTATCGTCGGTGTTCACCCAAAGAACTCGGTTTGCACCGGCGTCTGCGATGTAGAGGATTCCAGAATCTTTGTCAAGAATCATGTGTCCTGGAATTCCAAATGCATGCGTAAGTTGGATATCAGCATAGCGTCGAACAATAGCATCAGAGTGATCGTCCATTCCCGTATCGTGGTCTTCTTGGAAATCGTAGTACACCAACTCGCCGTAATAGCCATCGTTGTACCAGTAAGCATTGTCCGAATCGTGAGCAATACCCACGCCGTATGGAGATTCGTGGTTCATGTCAATGTGGCTGCCCAACAATCCATCGGATTGGTGCTCCATAGCGAAGTGAGACAGCGATGAAGGCCAAAGCGTCGGACCCATGAAGTTGTTTGGTGAACCTTGGCCACAGTAGGTGTTACGAGTCTCTTGAGCAGAGCCCCATTGCCAGTCGAATTCAGGATGATACGCTCCAAAAGCAATCGCGCTCACTTCTTCGAGGAAGTGGTTTCTGTGGGAGTCGCGGCGGTTTTCTGAATATTGTGTCTCAAGTCCCGTGTCGTGAACAATGGTAATGCTATCTGTGGCCCGGTTGGCAATCCAAAGTTCGTTGGCTCGCCCTGGGTGAAACTCGAGATCCCTTGGATCATCAAGGTCATCTGAAGAATCAGCAATGACGATTTCTCGGAAGGCTTCTCCAAACTGCTCCACAGGAGAAGTTTCTCTCGATTCTACCGCATGGGAAGGTATCGAAAACAGCAAAATTCCAAGAAGAAGAAGGGTCACTTGCTTGTTCATTGCTTTAATCCAAAATCGCATGACCTTTGATACCTTGCTTCTGCAGTGTGGACTATTCTTCGGAATCCATTGGTTGTTTTTTCCTTCGAAATCGTCTTGGAATCAACTTGCGGCGGAAACTTTCCAACAGGCTCTTGCCCGCTATCAATCCCCCAATGGCGAACAACGATTCGCCTGTAACAATCAAAACCGTAACTGCAACAGCGCTTTCTGAAGCGTTCAGAGGAGTGAACGGTAGAGCAAAAAGGACGGCATAAGGTATACAGGAAAGAATCATGAAGAGGAT
Organism: Methanobacteriota archaeon; assembly: GCA_018701175.1. GTDB lineage: Archaea > Thermoplasmatota > Poseidoniia > Poseidoniales > Poseidoniaceae > MGIIa-L1. The sequence goes on along the minus strand of JABIWF010000035.1, from coordinate 6,093 downwards.
TCCTAGGCGTCTTCGTTCCATACTCAAACACCGCTACGAAATCAGCCGAGGGAACATCATCACCAGTATTCGACACGAGGTTTCTTGATTCGAAGATCTGTGCCTTGGTAGTGGAACATATCTGCTAACAGCGATTGGAATTCAAGGTAACATGGGTGCTTGTGCAATCCGAGTGTTTTGGATTCATTAGAGAGGCGGACGAGTATAAACTTTGGACGTGAGCCGTGAGAGAACAACCATTCGTGAACGATTTGGATGTATGTTACTCGTAACGACTCGCAGAAGGCTTCTCCGATGGCCTTTGAATCGTGTGAAAGGAGCGATGGCCAGTCGTCTGGGACCCAATTCGAATTGAATTTACTCCATGAAGTTTTGAACACTGCTTCAGCATATGAGCGTTGAATTGGGCCTATTTTACTCTGGAGATCGTTCACCAAGTTGGTTCGGCTGAAGGCTTGCGTTATTTTTTCGACGTATTCCGGATAAAGAGGAGGATCGATAACAACTGCACTACGCGCCTTACTGCGCCCAAGGTGAGGATAGATCTCCCAAGCGCGTGTTGGATTATCGTTGAAATCGTACTCGTTGCGCTCCCACTTCTCATCACCCAATTCCGGTGGCGGCGGTGGGGGCAATTCATCAGGATAAATTACGACGCGAGCACCCGAGTTCGCAAGTGTGTCAAGCAGTGATTCAGGCACGCTATCTCCTCGAATAATGATTCGTCGATTCTCAATCGGAACATCAGAACGGCGAATTTGCGAAAGGAAAGTAAACAAATTATCAATTTTCATACTGGCAATCATCGAAACATCATCAGCGGAAAGAGCCCACGAATCGACTGGAATACCTGGGGTGTCAGAGAACATCGGGGTTGAACGCATTGAAACCCAATTTTCGTAGGCTTGAATGTTTTCGATTTTCTCATCCCCACGGATTCGAACCAAGTCGGTTTGCCATTGCGATAGTTGCTCTGGGTTTGTGTCTTCAATCACGGTTTCACCGTAGGTATAACCGGAGTACGGTTGTGACGCAGGTGGTTCTTCAGTCGTGATTTCAAGGTCCCCTTCTTGTCGAGACTCAAGGTATTCTTGCTGGCGCCGTTGACGGCTTGCCATGCGAGCAATTGGATTCAGTGATTCTTCAACTGCTCCTCCGACTTCTTCGATGGCCTGCTCAACATCATCGCCCGCCTCAACGATGTTCACGAATGAACCGCCGCTCGCACCGCTCACTTGGCGGAATACATTGACAGAGTCGCTTGGTAAACCGAGTCCAATGATATGGAATTCAACATCGATGCCAATTTCTTTGATGGCTTCGATACAGGGTTGAAAACCGTTGATGCCGTTGAACGGTGGTGACGAGCTCATGTCCATGCCGTCACTGATGAGGAAAAACAGCCAATCAACGCTGTCTTTGCTCAACTCCTTTGCTTCATGAACCAAAAACTCCCAGAGGTATGTCCCACCGTAGGGATTTGGAAATTGGATGTTCATTAAGTCATCATGACTTCGGAAATCGAGTGGCGCAAGTACTTTTGAACGACCCCGGCTGTTGATTGTCGAAATCTTGGTTTGGCGGTCTTTGAATGTTGGAACCAGATTCTCCCACATTGCTTGAGCGACACGACTTTTTTTCACTTTTCCAGACATACCGATAGAACGCATGAAACTTCGAAATATCGATGGGCGGACGTTCGCAAAATTATCGTCCATTTCGCCCTTAATTCGTTCATTCATCGAACCGGAAGTGTCGACATAAATCGCAATTTTCACCACATCGATACCTCCCTGTTCGCACTTACAGCCACAGATGTATCATTTAACAGTATCACGATAAAGCCCGAAGGATTTACCCGAGGATACAATACTTAGATACTGGACTACCTCGTCTTCGCTCCATGGTGGAGCCGCAACGAAGCCCTGATGGGAAGTCGGAATGGACGGGTTCAGAATGGGTCCCAGTAGGCACCCAAACCCAACATACATCCGGCGCTCAAGTGTACACACAACAAAAAATTGTTGACAGCGTCATCATGGGTAACCTCACCTCACAAACGATTGTCCAAAACAGCCCTGAAGACCTTGCTAAAGCGATGGTTTTAGCCTTGGAACAAATTGGCTTTGTAGGGAACATTCAGTCCTCAAATCCATCTCAGCAACAGATGGCGAACGTCAAAAACCTTCTCAAATCAAGCGATAAATTAGCATCTCAAGGCGTTCAAATCCAAGGTTCGACAGACCTTAGGCTTGGAAACGCTGCTCGACTCACTGGCCGCTTTCAAGCGGCAATGGACTACTATGAACGAGCGCTTGAAACCTTCCGTTCGGAACGAAATCGCAGCGGCGAGGCTGATGCACTCATCAACATCGGATATGTAGCACTCAACCAAGGCGACCTTGCTCAAGCCTATTCTGATTTTAGAAACGCACGCGGAATGAAGAACGAAATTAACGAGCCAAACGGTGAAGCCGATGTCATTTTGGCCATGGCGAATCTTGCCTTCGTTGGAAACGAGTACGACCAAGCCCAACACTTGTTCAATGAAGCACTGAAAATTAAAGAAGAGTACAGCGATGAAAACGGTGTTGCCATCGCCCTGATTGGTTTAGGGAATATTTTAGAAATCAAGAAAGATTTCCAAGCAGCCCAAACACACTACCGCCAGGGACTCATCATTAAAAGAAAACAAAAAGACATGGAAGGCGAAGCAATCATCCTATCAAATCTTGCAACCATCGCTGAACATCTTGGCAATCCAAGTGATGCGCAGCGCTTAACCAATCAAAGCATCGCCATCAAACGAGAAATCGGAGATCGCCGTGGTGAGGCCTATTCCCATGTTCAACTCGCATCGCAGGCAAAACAAAGAGGCGATTTAATCGAAGCAGAGCGCCTCTACAAAATGGCATTGAAAATGAAGAGGACGCTGTCAGATTTACGTGGTCAGTCCGACACACTGAACCATCTTGGCGTGTTTTATGAAGAGCAGGACCGTTTCGAAGAAGCCGAGCAATACTTCAACGATTCATTGACCATCATGAAGCAGCTCGGTGATCGTCAAGGCGAAGCAATCGCCCTGTTCAACATCGGCAACACAAATCTCTACAGAAACAATTTGGATGCAGCGCACGGCCAATTTGAGCGCAGTTTACGCCTTGCGAAGACTGCGAACGACCACGAAGGGGCATCCGACGCTTTGGTTCAACTCGCTGCCATTGCCGAACAGCGACAGAATATCCCACTGCGTCAAAACTTGTTGAAAGACGCCGCTGCCATTCTCCGTTCAAACAACATCCCTGTGACTGGATGGTTGCTCGAAAACGGCTTCTAATCAACAGAGTACGGCTTGATTCCTGCTGAATCCTTATCCATTCACCCACCATGCAACCCTCATGGAGAGCACGGTTCAGGCGGACGCTCCTGTTGCTGTTTCGGCTCGTATCGCCTCGTTAGATATTCTCCGCGGTGTGGCGCTGCTTGGCGTTCTTCTGCTCAACATTCTTGGTTTTGGCATGACTTCAGCAGGATATTTTCACCCACTGGTTGGACTTGGAAAAAACCCGGAATTAAATTATGCAGTTTGGGGCATCATGAATCTGTTTTTCGAAGGTTCAATGCGCGGTTTATTCTCCTTGTTATTTGGTGCCGGCATCGTCTTGTTTGCCACTGGATTTGGAACCCGTTCCGGGAAAGAAAAAGGCGCTTTTCTTCATTATAAGAGAACATTTTTTCTTCTTTTGTTTGGAATGTTCGATTCTTTCGTATTGCTTTGGACGGGTGATATTCTCATACTCTACGCTATGGCTGGCGCACTGCTCTATCCACTGCGAAATGCTCGACCAAAAACACTGCTGATTCTTTCAGCCACAGTCTTGCTTTGCACTTCCATCCTCTTTGCAGTCTCTGGAGTCTTTGTCGAAGAGGGGCGAGATGCGGCCGCTCGGATTGATGCGGACCCTTCCGCAGAACACTCTCCTGAAGAACGTGAACTTGCGGCGTTGTGGACCGGTTCTGAAAATCAATTCTCATACAACGAATCAGCCATGGAAGAAGAACTGGACATCCGGAGAGGTTCGTACATCGAAATTGCTGATTACAGTGCGAAAAAGGTGATTGACAGTTTGTTGTTTTTCACGCCAGTCTACATGCTCTGGGATTGCGTTGGAATGATGTTACTCGGCATGGGATTGTACCGCATGGGCGTTCTCTCAGCACAGCGTTCAAAGAAAAATTATCTTCAACTTGCGATAGGAGGGTTCGCTTTGGGTTTAGCAGTCAACGGTTTCGAATTGTTTCAAGCCATCGACTCAGATTTTGATGCCATCGTAGTTTCGGGGTATTTTCAGGGGACATACCAACTTGGAAGAGTTGCGATGTCGATGGGGTGGCTCGGATTGATCATGTTATTCTGCCAAGGTGAAATTTGGTCTGGGCTCAAAAACCGGCTCGCTGCTGTAGGTCGAATGGCATTGAGCAACTACTTGCTTCATTCCCTCATTTGTCTCGTACTTTTTACCGGCGCCGGGTTTGGACTCATTGGGGTGTTTGAACGGTGGGAACTCTACGTGATTGTATTGCTTATCTGGATGGTGCAGTTGGCTCTCAGTCCGTGGTGGCTCAAACGTTATTCGTTTGGCCCAGCGGAATGGCTTTGGCGCAGCCTTACCTACGGTTCAATGCAAAAATGGCGCATAAAGGACGAGGCTTCCCTCAAGAGAACAGAGCACGATTGATGTCTTCACGGGTAACTGGACTAAATTCGCCCGGTTTGAGGTCGTATTCAGAGAGTACCATTGCCTCGGTTGACAAACGGTGAAGATGCTCGACATTGTTTCCTAAAGTCGTGAACATGCGGCGTATCTGTCGTTTCTTCCCTTCATCGATGGTAAGAATCGCGCAACGTTCGTCTTCCAAATAGACATGGGCGCCGCGGGTGCGGAACTCTTCTACAGTTCCAAATTCCACGACCGATACATCAACGCCTTCACGAATGGCATCGATATCTTTCCGGGAAATTGGATGTTCGGTTTCTACTCGGTATGTCTTCTTGATGTGTCGATTTGGATCTGTGATGGCATGAACCATTTTGCCATCCGTCGTCACAAGAAGAAAACCGGTTGTATCTTCATCAAGCCGTCCAACGGTAACGAGTGATTCGAACACTTTAGGCTCAACTGCGCCCCGAAACAACTCATAGACTGAGGTCTTGTTGAGTTCGCGCTCCTGCGAATTTAGACGAGAACAAATGTAGCCTTGCGGTTTGTGAAGCAGGAAATAGAAATCGGTTACTGGGAGTTTAAGCACTCGACCTTGGAATTCGACAACTCGCTTTGCTGGATTGAATTCAAAGGCGATGTTCTTGACAACTGAACCGTTGACGGTGACATCGCCGTCCCAAATCGCTTGCTTTACTTCTGCCTTCGAGGTGAAATCACCCGTTTTCGAGAGAAACTGATGAAGTCGAAGTTTCATTTCATTCCCTCAATTACAGGTGTATGCCCGGTGCTCTTAGCAGTTCCTCTCGCTGCTGAATGGTATAATCCAACCAACAAAAAAATGACCTAACAAGGCCACTGAGAAGTGGGCGATGCAGGATTCGAACCCGCGTCGACGGGTTCGAAGCCCGTCAGGATATCCAGGCTACCCTAATCGCCCTTGACCTGCCCAGATGCCCCCCCTTCTTGAAGAAGGCGGATGGTTTGGCACGGATATGGCCCGCTCACTCCCGTGTGTCCCAATGGGCTGTTCAGCTTGTTGCCGAGAGACGACCATGCCGCTCACCAAAGCGGAGGCTTCGTTGCTCTCTCGCCGCACTGGGTTAGCAGTTGAAGATTTTACGTGGAGAAACAACGGTATTCTCACACTACTCAACGACGAAAGCACAAGAGCATGCGTTTTCCTGCTGACCTCCTCCTCAGATGTCGACGCAGAGGGCATGTGTTCCGTATACGAAGTCCGGCCGAAAGGATGCAGAACCTATCCGAATGTTCTCAATCATGAAGACGAGGCTATTCTTGACGAAGGGTGCCCACATCGAGCCAGATTCCCTGAACCAACTGAGGAAGATTCGATTGTTCTACTCAATCT
>JABIWF010000065.1 GCA_018701175.1 Methanobacteriota archaeon | reverse complement strand
TCTCAGTTTCGCTAATTTATTAAGATCAGAGCTTATTTCCTCCCTTTTCATCGATGCAGACATGGAGAATGCCAACCTCACGTACACCGATTTGACCAATGCGAAGTTGACCGGTGCCACCCTCATTGGCGCTAACTTTCGGGGTGCGAGACTTGTGGATGCCAACCTCAGGTATACCGATTTGACCAATGCTTTCTTCTTCGGTGCACACATTTGGTACGCAGACTTGAGTAATGCAGACCTCACAGGTGCAGATTTCACAAATGCTTCAAATATGAGAGTTCGAGGTGTGAATTTGGTAACTTGCCCAACAGACCTTCCTTCTGAGTGGTCCTGTATAGCACACCATCTCGTTGGCCCAAATGCAAACTTAGCGTTTGCTGATCTGTCTGGTGCAAACCTCAGTGGCCTCAACCTGCGAGGAGTGAACATGGAGAATGCAACCTTGATTGGTTCTGATTTATCCAATTCAGTTCTCGCTTATGCCAACTTGAAATATTCTGCTCTTAGCAATGCTAACCTCACGGATGCGGATATCTCCCATGCCATCGTGAATCATGCCAATTTGACGAACGCTATTTTGATCGATGCATCGTTTGTCGATAGCGAACTCAAAAATGCGGATTTAACAGGGGCAGATTTGACCAGCGCCAATTTGGCCTTTGCTGATCTGACAGACGCTACACTGGTTGCAGCGAACTTAACCAATGTGAGATGGTCGAACACAATTTGTCCTGATGGAACCTACTCTGATCACAACGGAAATACGTGTGCGAATAATACCTGATACCATGGTATTTGCAGATAGTTTCCCGGTAGTAGCGTTCTCGATTAATGCCAAGTCTCCCGCATCGCAGTGCAGCATTTTTGCTAATGCCATACGAGAATTTTTCATAAAACCCTCCGCCAAGTCTTCGAAAAATCGAACGGGTTCCTCTTCGAGGAGATTCATCCAGCCTCTTTGTTCGTTACGAATGTGGGTCGGCGTGGCTCCAAATGAGCCATGGTTCAGGAATACACAATCTGGGTCCAGTTCCCAGTGTTTAGCAAGAAGACTACGCTGAGGATGCTCCATGATTATTGCTTGAACACTCAGCACATCAATTCTCCCTTGGAAAGATGTATGATTTGTCGCACAATTGGCGTAACTACAGGTTGATATAAGGGGTTGAGACATAATTTAATGAGGCCGTTAAATGAAAGGCATGGGTGACGATAATACTGAAGCAAAGTGTCCAGTAATGCATGGTGCAATGAGTGCGCCTAGTACTGGGATGAAGAACAACGATTGGTGGCCAAACCAACTGAATTTGGCTATACTCCATCAACACGATAAGAAATCAAACCCAATGGGTGAGAATTTCATTTACAAAGATGCATTCCAGTCTTTGGATTACGCTGCCATGAAGAAAGACCTTCATGCATTGATGACCGATAGTCAAGACTGGTGGCCTGCTGATTACGGACACTACGGCCCTTTCTTTATTCGAATGACTTGGCACGCTGCTGGAACCTACCGAATTGGTGACGGTCGCGGTGGTGCAAGTACCGGAGCGCAACGCTTCGCTCCTCTCAACAGCTGGCCGGACAACGGGAACCTCGACAAAGCTCGTCGTCTCCTCTGGCCAATCAAGCAAAAGTATGGAAACAAAATCAGTTGGGCTGACCTCTTGGTTTTGACCGGTATTGTGGCTATTGAATCGATGGGCGGACCAATCTTCGGCTTCGGTGGCGGACGGCCAGATATTTGGCATCCAGAAGAAGACATCTACTGGGGAGCTGAAGACGAATGGCTTGGTGACAACCGATACGGTGACACTCGCCAATCCCTTGACAATCCACTCGCAGCCGTTCAAATGGGTCTTATTTACGTCAACCCAGAAGGTCCGAACTCAAACCCGGACCCACTCTTGAGCGCTCAAGACATTCGAGAAACATTTGCACGAATGGCAATGGATGATGCAGAAACTGTAGCACTTACCGCCGGTGGTCACACCTTTGGAAAGGCGCACGGTGCCGGAGATGCTGAACAAGTCGGCTCCGAACCTGAAGGCTCCTCTATTGAAGAGCAAGGATTTGGATGGGCAAACACCCACGGCTCAGGAAAAGGTCGAGACACCATCACCAGCGGTATCGAAGGCGCATGGACTGCAAACCCCATTCAATGGGACAACGGTTACTTTGACCTACTGTTCAAGTACGAAGATGACTGGACACTGGTCAAGAGCCCAGCAGGTGCAAACCAATGGACTCCAAGAAACCCAGATGTTGAAGACATGGCACCGGATGCTGAAGATGCTTCGTTGAAAGTTCCAACCATGATGACGACCGCTGACATGGCCATGATTCGTGATCCTGAATACCGAAAGATTTCCAAGCACTTCCACGAAAACCCAGAAGAGTTTGGCGATGCGTTTGCTCGGGCTTGGTTCAAACTTCTTCACCGAGACATGGGTCCAAAGTCCCGTTACCTTGGCCCCGATGTTCCTGCTGAAGAACTCATTTGGCAAGACCCAGTGCCATCCGGAAGCACGTCATACGATGTCTCTGCATTGAAGCAAGCCATCAAGTCGTCCGGTCTTTCCGTCTCTGAAATGGTCGAAACTGCCTGGGCAAGTGCATCCACTTACCGCGGCTCTGACATGCGTGGCGGTGCAAACGGTGCTCGCATCCGTTTGTCTCCTCAAAAGGACTGGGCAGCTAACAAACCTGAGCAACTTGCAAAGGTTCTAGCAGCACTCACACCTCTTGCTGAAGCACACGGTGCTAGCGTTGCTGACACCATTGTTCTTGCAGGTAACGTCGGTATCGAAATGGCGTCTGGAACTGAAGTTCCATTCTCACCTGGTCGTGGCGATGCAAGCGATGCTCAAACGGACGTTGACTCCTTTGCAGTTCTCGAACCGGTCTCTGATGGATTCCGTAACTTCTTGTTGAAGAACTACAACGTCAGTCCGGAAGAAATGATGCTCGACAAAGCACAATTGCTTGGCTTGTCCGCTCCTGAAATGACCGTTCTAGTTGGTGGTTTGCGCTCTATGGGCGTCAGTTCTGACGACCGCGGAGTCTTTGGAGATGACACGAATCTTTCCAATGAATTCTTCACCACTCTTATGGATATGAACGTTAAGTGGAAGGCAACAGGTAGTAACTCGTACGAAGCAAACGACCGCTCAAGCGGAGAACTCGTTCGCCGAGCAACTCGTTACGATCTTGTGTTCGGAAGTAATTCTCAACTTCGTGCTATCGCTGAAGTCTATGCTCAAGATGACAACAGCGACAAGTTCGTCGATGACTTCATCAGTGCATGGAACAAGGTCATGAACGCCGATCGTTTCGACCTTGCTTGAACTGCGTAACAGATATACGCCGGCGCTCGGTGGAGCCACTAGGTCAATATTGGAGACACTGTCCCAGCCTTTACCCTGAAAAACACAGAAAAGAGAATTGTCCGGACGGAACTTGCGTGTTTCCCGGTACGAGCATTCTTCAATAGATTCTGTCATTTACTGGAATCTTGTTTGCTTTGGGCCAAGGGCTATTTATCTCCAGTTATCACCTTGGGTCATGAATAAGGCACATGCCTTGCTTTTTGCCCTAATGATGATGACCGTTTCCTTTGCTGGTTGTACAAGCTCTGAATCGGGATCTTCTGGCGAAAGCGGTGATATGGATTCTGGCGTTGAAGATTTCTATATCGAGTCAACTTTGTACAACTTTACATCAAATGGGAACGAACCCATGATTTTCGTGACCATGAATAACGGGAGTGATATGAATTGGGAATTCGTTGTATTACATTTATCTGTTAACCAAGAAAACTTTACTTCATGTACAAATCCTTTGGATGAATCAGGTTCACAATGTCACGCTACGGATGATGGCGATGGTTATTGGAGCCAGGGAGAAACTATCACAATACGAGAAGGCAACGAAAACTTATGTGATGGTAGTCATAATTGTAACGTACAAATTAAAATTTCTGAGTCTTATATCAACGTTTCACCTATTCCTAACATGATTTTTGAATCTCTTAATCGGAGTGGCGTCGAATCGGTAGTGGCGAACGAGACAGGCTGGATCAACCTCAACGACCATCGCAGCGATATTATCATCCTTGATTTCATGGCCCACGATTGCAGCACCTGTCACGCTGTGCAAGAACACATTGAGCAGAACATGGATCCTTGGACCGAAAAAGCCAACGCCTCTGGCAATAATCTCACTATTTTTGGTTATGGTTCGTGGTATGCTGAAACAATCGATTACCTCAATGAAACTTCGGGTGCCTATCATCGTCCTGCCTACCCAACCGGTTTGGGCAGCACCGATGCTGCTACATTGGAAGACGGCAGCACAACTGACCCAGTTCGACTGTTCACCACCGGTGGCACCGGCCAAATCCCCGTCGTGTTGGTTATCGACCAAGAGGGTTACATCATTGCTCGAGAGGCTACAGGTACGCCTGCAGATAATTGGGAGAAATTCGACGGTGTCCTTAACGAAGCGCTTGAGGGTGATGTGGAAGACACCATTTCCAGTCGAATTGCTTGGGAAGAGCCCACACTTACTCCAGTCTATGAATCACCTATACTTTCAATCTAATCGATGTAACACATTTCTGTTACCATGGTATATGCAGATAGTATCCCGGTACGAGCACTTTCTGTTGACGCTTCTATAGTTTTACGCTTCGAAACGTTGCCACTCTGAATTTGAGCCTTCATTACGATAGCATGGGATTCTTTACCGTCTGTGTGCAACTCATATCCTTGCTACCGGGGTTGTTTTGGACACAAATGGTGATCTGTTGAGAGCGAGCAACATGCCAACGGAAAATAGAATCAATGCAGGCTTGGTTGGTATACTTCTGTCACTGAAGAGTGGTCAATAACATTTCTCAAGAATCATAGATAGGTCTCAACGAGACGAAGCGAGACAAAATGCAGTTCATAGATTATAAAAATTGGACCACAAGGCATATTTATGATACAATTTGAGGAATTACAATGGAAGAAAATGTCTTGGTGACGGACTCCGAAGGAATCAGAAAAAGTGATTCTCACGTAACTCGACGCACACTTTACATGGCTCTCGGTTCAACTTTTGCCTTCATCCTGTATTCAGTTCTGATATTTGCTCCAGCTGGTAAATGTTTCAGTGTTGCAGATGGATCAAATTCGCTCGGGCTTACATTCAGCTACACATTGCAGATGGTCCAGGAGTTTTTTGAATCAAGGAGTACAAGTCAACTTGATTGCTACAGTGAATTCCTACTTATTTGGGATGTCATTTTTGCAATTATCTATACCTCGATGTATAGTTTTTGGATTCTGTACTTTTTCCAAAACCGACGGATTTTATTGGTGGTACCACTCCTCGGTATGGTTGCCGATTGGGCCGAAAACATTACTGAAATCTTGATGATAAACAGTTATTTGGATTCAAATTCAATTTCTGAAACACTCGTTTCAGTAGGTTCAGGACTGAACATGATGAAATGGACCATGTCCACTCTGACATACTTGATTCTCTTTGCAGGAATTGCTATCAAGATTAAATCTGTGGTGAGTACATCAAAAAATCAGGAAGATTCGTCATTTCAAAACTAACGAAGTCCTAGAGCCGGGATTTTTGAGCCCATTCCTCTGCAATCAGCACTTGAGTTTGGTATCAAAAGAACGTTGATATCTTCGTACATTTATTGTACTTCAAAATCGTTTACACATTACTGTCAAACAGTGCTGTTGAAAGTTGGATTGACAATTATTAGACCATGGTATTTCCAGAGAGTTTCCTGAAACGAAGAACTGTAGTAAGCAATTGAAATTGTACGGGCGGAACTTGCGAGATTCCCGGTACGAAGGGATGGTAAGGAAGCAATTGAAATGGTCCGGACGCTACTTGCGAAATTCATGAAACGAGTATTCTATGAATCCATTCGTACCCATTCTACAACCATCTCGGCGAACATTTCTGGTTGTTCTGCCCAAGACATGTGACCCGCTTCAGGAAGAATTTGTAACTTACTTTGCGGCAAGGCTGAATGAAGATGTTCTGCATTACTTGGATGAAACAGAACATCAAGTTCACCCCAGAAAATGAGCGTAGGCAATTCGATTTCGTTCACCCGTGCTGCCAGTTCTTTCGCCCTTGGACGAAAGTCCTTGAACCAGTGAATAACTTCTCCAGCACGGCCTGAATACGACCGTTTGTAGTCATCCATTTGCTTTGCATTTGCCTTATTGCGAATGGCCCCAATTTTGGACGTGAAAGCAATAAGAGGCCCTGCACCGAACAGCCCCGTTGTGAAACGCATGAAACTAGATTTAG
>JABIWF010000043.1 GCA_018701175.1 Methanobacteriota archaeon | reverse complement strand
TCACTCTTGAGGAACCAGACGGTTGGGATGGAGTTATCCGGGCTTCATCTGATCAAGCCGGTGGTAGTTTCTTGTTGCTGACTTTACCTGCATACTCAGACAAAGACTTCTCAGTCACCATAACGCCACCTGCAAACTTGAAAGATGGGCAGATGATTAAATTCACACTCACCGTTACGCCGATGGACGAAGAAGTGCCTTATGATGCTGAATTCACACAAATAGTTCCGTTTACCTACATGACAAACTGCGACGGTATTGGCTGTTTTATGAACGAATTAGCGAACCCGAGTATGCAAACCTTAGCGCTCGGAGCGGGACTTGTTCTCGTATTGGTTTTAGCAGTTTATCGCCGAGGCCAATCATCGGGAGTCATGCTCGAAGCAAAGTTAAACTGGGAAGACGAGGAGTTTGAATCGAATATGATTCCTGAAGAGACTGTACCTGAGCCTGTGGTCGAAGAAGACGATGACCTCGAACTTCTGGATGAACTCTCTGATTTGTGATTTTCATCTTCTTTCAGCGGGTTTTTGCCCACCCAACATCCGAAAAAACCTCTCATCGAGTTTTCTCTGCTTTATCTTTTGAAAACAGCAGTGCTGCGAGACTGTTTGCTTCTTGATGCACACGATCTTGAAGTTCGTAAAAGGAATATTGTATGAACATCGCACCATTTCCCTTATGAGGCATCAAACCAGCCCAGTATTAGTGAAAGCAATGCGCACGACAATTTCCCCCTCCGAGCCGCGCTTCCAATGGCAGAATATTCAGCACCGAAATGCCTTCAAATCAGTGGCATTAACGGTCATGATGTTGCTCTCGACATTTGCTGCAATACCATACATTTCGATTGATGTTCGCGCAGCATCTGACCAAGATGGTGATGGATTGACGTATGGCCTCGAGTACCTCATGAACACAGCTCCAAACGACCCGGACTCCGACAACGACGGCCTTCCAGACGGCTGGGAATGGAAATACGGGCTTGACCCACTCTCGAGTAACGGCGTTGATGGCGCAGTTGGCGACCCAGACGGCGATGGCATGTCGAATTTGCAGGAATACTCTTACCTCCAACCATCGGGTTGGGACAGCTCATCAACTCCAAGCCTGCTTGACCGAGGTGTTTGGTGGAACGGTACAGTTCCAGTCAATGACTGGAACGAGGAAGATGCTCTTCAGTACAACCGGCCTGTGTGTGGTGACAGCGGCTCCGACGGGCAAGGCAGTGTGATACTTTGCGATGAAGATCCGGTCGGCAACATTTGTACAAACGGCTTCGACGACGATAAAGATGGCTTGGTCGATTCCGCAGATCCCGACAATGATGGTGATGCTGACTGTTCTTCAAACGACGACGACGGTGACGGGATCGCAGACGAAGATGTTGCTGGATGGGATACCGACGGTGACGGAATGGATGATGGTTGGGAAGCCGCAAACGGTCTCAATGCAACCTCCCCTTCCAATGCAGATGGTCCGAACGGTGACCCTGATGGTGATGGTTTGATTAATCTCCTCGAGTATGTCAATCCTACATGGACCACAATGTGCGGTGCATCTCCTTGTTTTAGAAACGGGCCTGACGGTTTGGTGACCGAGACAACTTCTCCGTGTGACCCTGTTGATGGAATTGGTCCGGGCGGATGTGCTACATTCACTGCGGAAGTTGATGGAATCACCTCAACGAACCCCCAAAGAGCGGATTCTGATGGTGATGGACTGAACGACTCGTACGAAGCGTTGACGTTACTCACCGATCCAACTTCTTCCGACACCGACCGTGACGGTATTCCTGACGGCGTTGAAATCAATGCCCAATACGGAAACCCACCTCAAGCAAGTAACCCTCGAAGCAACAATACCGATGGGGACGCGTTCGACGACGGAGATGAAGATACCAACTTCAACGGCGTTCTTGACGCAGGCGAAACCGACCCCACAAGAATGGAAGATTCCGGTGACGAAGACAACGATGGTATTCAGAACTGGGAAGAGAACCTTTCCTGTACTTCATGGGACATTGCCGATACGGACTTTGGCGGTATCAATGACGGCGATGAGCGAAATGTATCTCACGGAACAGACCCATGTGATTCGTTGATTGATTTTGAAACCACGATTGTGACTTGGAACTCAGGCAATGGGCAACTGGAATTATCCGATGGCTCTGGATTTAACCCAGGCGGCGGTGTTGGTTGGTTCAATACATCTGGGACTTGGATTCCGTTTGCTTATGCTGCTACCGTGAATAATTTCGTTCAAGGTGTCGCACCTGGTCCTCTCGCAGGTGTGACTCAAGTCGCAAATCGCAACGGTTCGTTCTGCCACACCTCTGCGACAGCTTCGGGAACAATCGCAACGACCCAACAGTACTGCGACGATGACTACACTGATTCAGATGGTGATGGTTTGGCAGACTGGCAAGAATTGCTTGGAACTTTTGGTTGGTTCTCGAATCCAACGCTCGCAGACACCGATGCAGATGGCGTAAGTGATTTCGACGAAGTGTTCGACAATACCGACCCCAACGAACCGTGTTTAAACCTCCTCGATGATGACTCGGACGGCCTCAACAATTACTTCGAAACAACGACGGGATGTCCACTTTCATTCATCGGAATTCTCAATGGCTCAGCCGATGTATGGGTCACAGACGACCTTGATTTGGACACAGACGCTGGTGGTGTTAGCGATCGTGACGAGTATTTCGACGGAACGAACCCCGAGAACGACCCGACTGATGACCTTCTCCCTGCAGACTTTGACGGTGATGGCGTCCCTGATGCTGTCGAAAACCAAACTGGAACAGATTGGACAAATCCTGACACCGACGGCGGTGGAATGAGTGATGGAATGGAGTGCGCTCAAGAATTTTGGATACTGGGCTGTGAAGGTTCACCCTTTGACCCGTTCGACCCTTCCGATGACATCACACCGACTGAAATCGTCTTTTGGGCAAACAACACTTCCGGTGCAGTTGACATCAACAGCATCCACCGTTGGAGAATGACCACATACGATTTCTACACGGGCACAACATACGCTCACCTAGAAGCAGTACATCCGTATGAAGACGTGGTTTTGCCATCTTCGAATCTCACACACTTGGCCGACTTGACGTTCGCAAACGAGACATTAGACTGGCTCATCAAGTATCAAAACCCAATCAATGTCGGCAGTCTACCAGTCCCATATTCCCTTTCGAACATGTCGTTTATCGTTGATTCAGCCGGTGAATTGCAACGCTCCACCGACTCTCACAACATTCGAGTTGTTACCGGCCCAATTCAAGAAATCTATACACAGCAGCCAGAGTATTATTTTGACTGGGCAACGATTGCTTCGACGACCGTTCCAGGCTCAAATTCAACATATGAACTTGAACTTCCTGCCTCTTTCAACGACCCGACGAACAGCAGTTCATACCTGCTGAATGTTACAAATGCAGTCGTCACTGAATCCGGTGCAACCAACGCATACGCTAGTGCATTGGCCATACAGGACTTCTTGGTCAACGGAAATTCTTCTACCGAGTTCAAGCGTAATTACAACGGTTCAAGCATTCCAACCACGGAAGACTTGAGCTTGGAACTTGTTCGTACAGTTTTCGAGGGTACATGTTCAGAATTCAATACTGCCTTCGTAACGATGGCACGACTCGCTGGACTGCCTGCGCGTAAAGTTTCTGGATTCTCTGGAGGCACTTGGAACGGCAACGGCTACACTGTTTACTCGACAGATTTGACCACATGGGGTGAAGTCCGATTGCAACAGAATGCCGCAAACGGCAATACCGACCTTGGATGGATTGCTTTCGACGCATGCCCAGAGGCAGAGCAAGTCGAAATAGTCAATCAGAGCATATCGACGCTCGTTTACGACCGTGATGCGAGCAACACATTGTCCATCTCTGGACAACTTCGCTTTACCGAAAACTCCAGTGCAATTCCTCTGCTTCCAGTCGTGGGATATTTAGTTCCAGTCGGTCTTGAGACTCAGGTGCCAGGCGCAGCTTCAATTTCCAATTACCAAATTGGCTCTGAAGTTACGCTTTTGAACGGTAGTTTCAACTTTACAGGTTCACCTCCAGAACTTACTGGTCCTGGAATGTACCGTGTCGTGGTTAAACTTGATCAACAGGGCTATGTTTCAGAGTCAGGGATTGTTTACGATGGTTATGTGAACGTCACAGATGATTCAGTCATCACCCATACTGGTCCGAATGCGATTGATGCACCTATTGCAGGCGCAGGCGCTCTCACCATCATTGAAGGTACTCTGAAACTGGAAAGTCCTCCATTTGACTCCATTCAAAACGTTGGAGCGCTCGACGATTTCCCACCGGAAGTCTGGCTTTCTTTCACTTCATCTGTCAACGGTTTCACAAACTTGAGCACTCCTATCAATCCAGATGGTTCTTGGAACCTCGAATTGGATCTGGATCCATTGGAAACCAAGACCAATGTTTCGGCAACACTCGGCTTTTCAGGCTGGCAAGATACACAAGTCACTGGTATCACTCCGGTCCAATTCCACTTGCGTCCAACCACCAAAGCGATTCTCATCGATGTCCGGGATGCCCCGAACTTGACTGCCACCCTTGAAGGGCCGTTGACGAACAAGAGTATTCTTGTCATCAACGACGACCTTTGGGTCAACGGTAGTGCCTTGACCACGGGTGCTTCACCAGTTGCAATGCCTGGTAATCTTTCGTTCTCCATTCGCCAAAACGGAACCTCCGATGAATGGCTTCAGGTGTTTAACCGCTCAGTGAATGGGGCATTCAATCTACAGCATCCGTTGGGTACTGCCGAGGCTCAAGTCTTAGCAGGAGAGATTGAGATTCAACTCCGTTTCTTCCCCGACGCAATCGAAGCGACCGATGATGCGAATTTGTCATCGGGCGCTCCGTACCTCTTGCAAGGATTCCTTGACTTCGAAGTTCAAGCCACTTCTCAACTTCGAGGTTCTGATTCAGCAATCTTAGTGACTGTTTCCGACCATCGCGGTCTTTCAAGCGACCTCTTCCTCTCCGGAAACTTTGATTTCTTCTTTAACGGTTCATGGGTCAATACAACCGTTGACCCTTCATCTGAAACGCTGACAATCAGTTGGAACATTGACTCCACACTTCTTGCGGGTGATTATCCATTCTCGATTTCATTCAACGGTTCGGATTTGTACCAACCTTCAACCGGTGCTTCGTCCATTCGGGTTGCTGCTGAAGTTGATTGGAACTTGAGTTTGGCTCAAGATTGGACGCACATAGGTAATACGACTTATCTTTCAGGAGATATTTTCGATGCTCAGTATCCGAATGTGAAGGTTCTTGGTGATAACATCACCATGCTGACCTTGACAATGTTCACTGTAGAAGGGCAACCAATTGACCTCTCACAAGGATTCCTCAACAACACGACTGGTAGCTTTAATTTGAGTTTCACCGCACCTACCATTACCCCCTCGAATGCGTATGATGCCGTTCTTGGAATGGATTTCGACACGATGGCTCCAGTCGGCGGCCCGTATTATCGATTCGTCGATGCAGCAGTGCCGCCCGCAACTCCAATTCTGCCCTCCACATTGATTGGTATTGAATCAGAATTTGTGATTGAGCCCGAGAGGGGAGCAATCATTGTTGAGATGAATCAATCTGTTGACTTTGTTGCGAAGGTTACTGATCTTGCAGACCGTTCGAATGTCTCCAACGCCAATGTTGAATTTATATTCGATTGGGGTAACACAAACACTTCGATGGGCTTTGGTCTTTCTGACTCCGAAGGGAATTCGACTTTGCAATGGACCGCTACTGGAATCAAACCAGGTTACTACGATGTTCTTGTCACCGTATACGATGACCTCACAGACGGCCTTGCAGTCGGCAACTCTCGAAGAACCGGTAATTCCTCGATCGTTAATTTGACCGTACAAGTTCCGAGTGACATTCGTATTGATTCCATTCCTGCAGTTGCTACCGCGGGAATAGACTTCAATGTTCTCGGTCAAGTTCTCGATGCCGATGACCCTACTCGTCCACTTACTTCGCCAGTTGAAATGTCGGCGTTTTGGTTGAGTAATCCGGATGAATTGCTGGTTGGCTCCTACCAAACTTCTCCGAATGGTACATTCAACATGAGCATTCCAACCGATACCAGTGGCAATGGAACCCTACGTGGTGACAAGACTTTGGTAATCACAGTCGTAGAAGGCTCATCACCGTTCTATCTTACCGCGACCACTCAATCGGGAATACTCGTGATGGGAGTCAGTCAATTCAACAACATTCAGCCGCTCAACCCGATTACTGTGAACCGCGGCTCAACAGTCAATATCACCGCACGGTTGCTTGAATCTTCAAACCTTTTCGCACCACTTTCTGGATACGATGTTGACATCCAATTCCACGAAACATGGCTTAATGGTACACAGACCGATGGCGCAGGGTTTGCCAATTTCAGTCACCTCGTCCCATTTTCACATCCATTGGGATTAATTGTTGTAACTTTGGTGTTCAACGGCTCCACGGACTTATTATCGACTCAGGTCAATCTTTCGACAATTACCATACGCTCTACAACCGTCATGATTGTTGACCCAATAGCAGCAAACCCGGTTGCTGGAACTTCATTCAATGTGTCTGGCCAGGTTTTGAGTGACAACGGCAGTGGACTTGAGCAGCGAGACGGCAGCGTTCTGCCGTCAAACATTCTCTTTAGCATAAACGGGCAACCTGTTGGTTTCACCGTTACAGGAGGAACTGTCACAGCAGGAGGCATTTGGAATGCATCGATTTTACTGAGCGAAACATTCGAAGCCGCGAACAACTCTCTCGAAGCGTCGTATGTTCCAAGCGTGAACTTCTACATTGGTTCGGTGAGTAACACTTCATTTGACAGCAGAGGTTTCTCGACGCTTGTATTTGTCAAACCTTCTTTGGACGGATTAGGCTCACCGTCTCTAAACGATCGTACTGAACGAGGCGAGAATGTGACCGTACAAGTTCTGTTGCGCGACAATACACTTTCACCGATTTCTGCTCAACAAGTGTTGGTTCGACTTATTGGAACAGATGTTAGCACAACGTTGACTACCTTCGAGAACGGAACTGCATACGGCACTCTGACCGTTCCTGCAAACCAAAGCGTTGGATTCAATGACTTGGAAGTGATTTTCTCAGGAACTCCGGGTACGACTGGAATCCTCGGCTCGAATGCTACGACACAATTTGTTGTGCTGTCTCAAACCCAGCTCAGCATCACCTCATCCCCTTCAACGCTTGTTGCAGGTGATACTTTCAGCGTCAACGGCACTCTCATGGACGATTTGAATCAAAGTCTTACCATCGACGGTGTCCCATCACTGGCTGTCGTTCATTTGCTTGTTGATGGTGTACCTGTCTCGAGTGTTGAGACGAATGCCCTTGATGGCAGTTTCTCGGTTTCGTGGACTCTACCAGATGATACTGCTGCTGGTGCTCACCTCATTGAGGTACGCTTCCTCGGCGGCCGAGATTGGGTCGACCCAGTAGGAGTTGGTGACCCTGCAAATCCTGACTACTATTTGCCGAGCAGTGCGCAAGTTGACTTCAATGTCAGCGTCCCAACCAAGATACTTCTCTTGACTGCAACCGGCGAGGTTGACCGTGAAGCATTGATGACAATCCAAGGTCGTCTGTTGGATCTCGTTGATTCTCCTCTTGGCGAACTCACCGTGGAAGTTTGGCTTGGAGGCCAATGGATGACCAACGTCACTACAGATGAAACTGGACTGTTTACTGCAGTTTATCCTGTTCCAGCTGATGCTCAACTTGGACCAATCGACTTGGAAATCCGTTTCACTGGCACGACCTTCTATCTGCCGAGCAATGCTACGGGCACTTGGAATGTGTACAGTCCAATTCTGGTGAGTGTCTCTATGGAGAGTCCAGTGGCCGTAGGTCAGAACACGACCATTACCGGAACAGTTGTTGACAATCAGTTAACTGGAGTTTCAGGACTTGAAGTTGAACTGGAAGTTGAAGGCTTGGTCATCTCGACCGTTACGACCGATTCTACTGGTGTATTCACGTACGAATGGACGGTTCCAGACACCTTTGGATTCGGTAACAACACATTGTTTGCTGTTGTTGATGCTCAAGGTTTCTACCGTTCAAACTCGGGTAATGCAACCTTCTTCCTTGCACATCGTTCAGATGTAACCCTCATCTTTGATGACGGAAAAGATGCTACTCGGGGCAATCTTTGGACACTCTCGGGCCGTCTGTATGACATTGATACCGTGAACAACGATGGTCTTGCAGATATGGAACTCAGCCTACGCCTCGATGATGTGGAACTGATGACTTTGACGACCCAAGAGGATGGAAGTTGGTCTGCAATTGTTCCAGCAACAATGGATCTTCTGCGTGGCGACCACCTCTTTACGATTTACTTTGAAGGCACTCAGGCTCACTTGGGTACGCAATCAACTGGAACTGCAACGGTTTGGGCAAACGCTCAAATTACGATTGATGAAACATCATCGAACATTGTTGTCCGCTCTGACTCGACCTTTGCTCCAATTGTCCTCACCGGTTCTATCTCAGAAATCGGCGGATTGGGAGAAGTTTTCGATAACGTAACTTTGTACCTCGGTAATGGCTCGCAGTGTGTGGCTCAAAAAGACGGAGCCCGTTGCCTCAGTGACCTGCTTATCGATTGGGCGAACGGAAACTTCACGCTGACCGCTACTGCCCCAGCGTTCCTCTCTTCAGGCTCTCAATACCTTCACTTGGAGACGCCACGTCATGATGAGCACTACCTCAACGCTGCAAGTTCGACTCACCCAATCTATGTGAAAATCAACGCAGAGATTGAAGTGATTTTGGATGAAATAGTCGAAAACAAGCAGGAAGACATCGGCGGTTCAATTTTGATTACTGCCGAAGACACCCAACAAGGTGTTGCGGGGATCACAGTGACCGTTTACATGTATTCCGAGAACGGCACACAACTTTC
>JABIWF010000076.1 GCA_018701175.1 Methanobacteriota archaeon | reverse complement strand
TTGCAATCGAGCAACGCATTTCTGTGACGCTCGAATCCGTTCAAACCGGTGAAACTCCTTGGAAAATTGATGGAATGCAATTTGATTCGAGAAAACATCCCCATGTTCAGGCACTGCGTAATCGCCTTTGGCAAACATCCCAGGGCGCACCAGGCGTCACCATCCAAGTCAATGGAGACATCCCTCCAGCATCAGGTCTTGGCTCATCAGCCGCCCTTTCAGTTGCCGCAAGTGCGGCGTTACGATGCGCTCGGGGTCGCTGGTTCACATCGATCGATGACTTACAAAATCCAGCGACATGGGCAGAAGGCTATTCGAGTTCGATTGACAACAGCGATGTATACACGGCAGAAAATCGCGAACTTTCGTCGCAAAAATCTGTTTCATCGATGAAGTATTATGTCCACGGCAAAGAAGTCACATCTCTCGATGAATGCGCCCTACTCGCTCACGCTGTTGAAGCGGTGGCTCAAGCCGGCAGGGCTTCGCCGATGGATGCCTCAACGTGTGCTCATGGCGGCGTAGTGCTGCTAAGCGATGCCGTGGAGAATGATGTCGAGTACCTGTACACACGCCGTCTCAACATGGAGGATGGAGAACGAACATGGCATCTTCACTCGGTCAACTTGCCAAACTCGACTGAAGACTTGTACCTGGTTATCGGAAACACAGGCGTTTACGCTCCAACATCAAACCAAGTGGCAAAGGTCGCTGCAGCCATCGCAGCAAAACCTGAGCGTATCAAAGAAATTCAAACCATTGGAGTGATTGCACGGAGAGGTATTCAAGCGCTCAAAGAAGGTGATTATGAGGCAGTGGGAAGAGCGATGATGGAGAATCAGATTATGCTTCAGGGCCTTGGCGTGTCGTGTCCTGAACTCGAATCACTCATCCGAGCGGCAGCACCCACTTCACTCGGCGCTAAACTCACTGGGGCGGGTGGAGGTGGATGCATGGTTGCACTCACACGACACCCAAAACAAACCAGTGAAGCGATTGAATTGGCTGGGGGAAGGACACTGATTTCCAAGTTTGGCAACGCCGGCTTAACCGTTGACGAGTGCGAGAATATGCCTCTGTGGGCAACTGGACAAGAATAACCGTCGCAGTAGGCTCTTTTTGCTGCAAGAATGCGGTAAGGTGCCTGCCTTCTTTTTATATAGTCGTTATATATGGGCCTATCATGACAACCGATGAAGAACGTCTAACTGTAGTGAATGTTGTAGCGAGTACCCGTGTCGCTGAAGAACTCGATTTGCCGGATATTGCGATCCAGCTCAATTGTGAATACGAGCCAGAGCAATTCCCTGGTGTCGTTTACCGTGTCACCGATCCTAAACTTGCAATCCTCATGTTCCGATCCGGTCGTGCAGTTTGTACCGGTGGTAAAGACGAAGCAAACATCGAAACTGGAATCGAAAGAATGATTGCAGACCTCCGTGATGCTGGAATTGAAACTTGGGACTTGGACCAAGTCGAAATTGAAGTTCAAAACATGGTTGCAACCTATGCACTTCACTACCCAGAAGACTACGATGGAAACGACAAGTTTACCAACGAACCACTCGCCGGAGTCCCTCGTAAACTCAACCTCAACAACCTCACCTTCCACTTGCCCTTCGATAAGGTCGAGTACGAACCAGAACAATTCCCAGGCTTGATTTACCGACTTGACTATCCGAAGGTTGTCTGCTTGATTTTCGGCAGCGGAAAAATGGTTATCACCGGTGCACGTCACAAGGACGAAATCCTCGAAGCCGTTGAAATTATCAAGGACGAATTGGCTGACCTTCTCTGAGTTCGCCTAAGAGTTTGAGAGAAGTCTTGATGTCCTATTGCGATTGTGGCCCAACATGGGCACACGGTCGCTCCGCCTGGCATCTCCTTTGATGCTTGTGGCATTGCTGTGCTTAGCAACAACTCAACCAATGCTATCGCAACCGTTGTTGGACAAGGCCGAGTCACCCCAGTTTTCATCTGAAAACCCTGGAGTAAGTGATGTACCGACATGGAAAGTTGGTGACAAGTGGATATATTCAGGAACCTTTGACCCAACAAAACTGGTTACCGATTCTGGAGTTCAAGCAACTGTAGGTGAGATTTACGGCGATACCACCGTTCAGGTAATGGCCATTACAGAGCGATCTGTTGACAACATATCTGTCTTGGCGTATACCCTACAGACTTCCGCAAACTATGACAAGTCGGGGGTATCACTTGAGGGATACACTGGAAACGTATTTATCACATTCAAGCAAACTGAATACCTCAGAGTAAGCGATCTATCGTCCATGCGTAGTGATTTGGAATTGTACATTCGGTTCGTCCCTTACGGACTTTCAAGCCTCGCCCAAGTTCTTGGGGACATTACCATTACCAACACGTACAGTCCAGTAAACGAAATCTATGATTTCCCAATTCGAGCAAATGAACAATGGACTACAACCACGACTGCATCGACTGCTTGGTCCGGCTCAAGCGATTACATTACACCGTTTCCAGTTCCGACAAGCGGCACCAACAGCACTACTTGGGAAGTCACCAATACAGGAAGACCTCGTAACGACTATGGGCAAACCATCGGGTACGGCGGATGCAACGCTTCCTACGAACTGACCTCAGTGAACAGCGATGGGGAGGCAAGTGGTTACCGTTGGTATTGCCCTGAAGCGAGAAACTTTGCTTGGTTACACACTGAAGATGATATTGGTCTTGTCATTGATTTCCGACTTAAACAATACATCCCACTTGATTCTACGGGAGTTGATCAGTACAACAATCCTGGAACTCGGGACGAATGCTTGATGGTCGAACTGGAAAGCGAAATCACCGCACTCAACACTCCCATCGGCGTTTGGGTAAATGCATCAGCAAGCTGCTTTTCAACTACGAACGGAATACCTGTTGAGGTTCATCATGAAGCAACAGGCCTCGTGCAATTAGCAACTACTGAAAGCAATGGAAGTGCATTTTTCGAAATGGACATGGGCGATAAAAAAGATGCTTCAGAGTCAGCATTTGATTGGGCGAGCCACGGTATCGTCGCAAGAATTCAACCAAGTGCAACTTCATCGTTTGGAACTGCTGTTGGCTCGACCACAATTACACTTGATGAATACCTGATTGGACTCGATTTGATTGCAAGTGAGGATTTTGGCAAAGTTCTGCGAAATCGAAGTGGAGTACGTACTGAATTGAATTCCCTTTCAGGTTGGAATATATTGCCGGGTGATGAATTGCTTATCGAAGTCGCTGTCCAAAACAGAGGACTTTCTTCCAGCACTCCGACGACGATGTCCATAACACAGCCAGATGGACAGACCTCATCCCATCCACTCCCTTCATTGGCCACCTATGAGGCTCACAAAGTGAATTTCACTTGGACGGTCCCCAGCGAGCAAGCGATTGGAATTGTACCAGTATCATGGCAAGCTGACCCGAGTGGTATCAACAGTGCAGATGCGAACTCGACCAATAACCAAGCATTCATCTCCATGTTTGTTGGCCGACTGCCAACGCCAGTGTTCAGCGACCCAAACGCAATGACATTGGAGGAACTTCAACTCTCAGCCGGTGAAAGTTTTGACGAGGACGGAGGTGTTGTGTTCTGCGAATTCAAAATCCCCTTCGATGATGGTTCAAGGAATTGGGCATGGGAAACCGTCCCTTCCGCCTCTTGTGCAGTCAATTGGACATGGACTGACGATGGTAATTATCCCGTAGAAATCACTGTCATTGATGAAGAAAAAGATGAACAAACGGCAATCATGAATGTCCTCATCGCCAATAGAAATCCAGAAATTCAAATCCTCAGTTCGAGAACTGAGGTGAAAGTAGAACACCCGATTACTCTCTATGCCTTTGCCAACGATTCCGATTCGGAAGATGTGTGGCCAGGAGCCGTCGATGTCCATTGGCCAGATACCCTTTGTAACGAAGGATATTACACTCGAGTTTGTACCACGACTGCTCCAACAGAAGGCTTGCACACATTTACTGCCGTAGCCACTGATGATGACAACGCAATAACACCTGCCACTATTGAAATCCTATTCTCAAACATAGCGCCTCACGGAACTTCCATTGCATTGCAGAAAAACAACCAATTCCTCGAAAGTGATGAACAGCAAATCTGGCACTTAGATGAAGATGAAACCATTGTTGTCAAAGGGCAAGCACTCGATTCAGTTGATGATTTGGAATCTCTGACGCATACATGGTGGCCTGACGGTGAGCAACCGTCGTTGATGTATACGTTCAGCGGACGAACTTCGACGTTCCCAATGCAATGGAACACTGCGGGACTCCACACAATCCGCTTGGAAGTTCGTGATAACGACGGAGAGGCAAGTACGATTGAGGAACGCTGGATTAACATTCGAAATGTCCCCCCAGTGATTCAACCGTTGGTGTCCTTGCTCCCGATTGCTGAAGGGCAATCAATAACGATTGAAGGCAACTCTACCGATACAGCAAGCGACATTGATTCTCTTGTCAAATGTTGGGACATCGACCCAGGTATCGACAGCGATGACATCGGAGGCGCTGACGATGATTGCGACATCAATGGAGATATCTTGACCTATGCATGGAACAGAAGCGGTTCTCATACCATCATCTACCACGTTACAGATGATGACGGAGCACAATCCAACGAAGTGCTTGTCATCGAAGTGTTGAACATGCCTCCAATAGTGAGATTGCAAAATACAGAATGCGTTGCATACCGAGAATGTTATCTGAGTGCAGATCGAACCATCGACTCACTGAATGACCTTGCCGGTCTTACCATTGTGTGGGATTTGGACATCACCGTTGACAGCAACGGCGACGGCATCAAAGACAACGATGCGGATTTGATCGGCTCTTCAGTGACCCATACCTTCCGAGATTCGGGCACTGTTCGTGTGAAAGCCATGGCGTGGGATGAAAACCCGGAACGTCCGGGGCAATCCACCATGTCGATCGTTGTTGCACCACCTGAGCGAACATCAATTGAACAAGTGAGTGCCGCATTCATCGGCGAAGACGCAAATCCTCTTGCTCAACTTGGCTTACTGCTTTCAGCATTGTTCGTTTTGGCACTCTTGACACGCCGAAGGAAAAAGAAGGAATCGGACGACCCATGGCAAAATGCAGAAATCACTGGTGAAGACCCTACTGAGCGTGAATTTGAAACTCAGGCACTTCTCGACCAAGTGCAATCTCGACGACCAGCAACTCCCCCTTCAACTCAAATGTTTTCAACCGGTGAAGAGATTGTTCAAATCAACGATCCAATACCAACCCTTCCTGTAACAGAAGAACCGGTCACCGTGCCGCTCATCGAACAAGGCCCACCGATTCCAGAAACCGGGTTGCCCGAAGGATGGACTGAGGAACAATGGTCACATTACGGGCAACAATATCTCGATGCGCAAGCATCTCATCCTTGAATCGTCCCTACGGGACGGAGAATCAAGCCTCTCAAGTAGGAGAACGCTTTCGGAGTACTATGAATCGAATAGGCCCAGTAGTCATTGGATTGATATTTCTTATGTTTGCTGCACCATTATCCAGCATGGTAACGTACCAAGCTCTGGAACTTTCAGAGCAAAACATTCAGCATGCTGAAGGATGGGACAAAGACATCGATGTACCTACCTGGCGTATTGGCGATGAGTGGGTCTATGAAACCAAGTTTGATGTCGCTCAACTGATTGCACAAGCTAATGTTTCCGCATCATTGAACACACTTACTGGTGACACAACCTACACGTTGAACAATACGCTCTTCATCTCTACGAGCGGAACACAGAATTTGGCGTATCAGTTGTTGATTGAAGGTCAATTCTCAAGTTCAACAAACAGCGACCCATGTGGAGCGAGTCTTGATGGAACTACAGGCAGGCTGGATATTGATTACAGTGGAGATGATTTAATTCGTGTTCGAGACCTCGGAGTCATCAATTCGAAATTCACCCTCGATGTCAAATTCGTCCCATGTATATTTGGATTCCCTGCAGGGTTCCTCACCCAGAATATTGGAGTCATTACTTTCGATACAAGTTACTCTCCGGCAAAAGAAAAGTATGATTTCCCACTCCATGTTGGAGACCAGTGGTACATGCCATTCTTCTCTTCCACAACAGTGAGCGGCACTTCGGATTACTTTGATCCGGACACATTTGACACTGCCGGTCCCGAAAACAACAGTTGGCAGATTACTGCCGAGGGTGTGCCAACAGACGGAACAAATAACATTCAATATACGGGATGTGATGATTCTTTCAAAATTAACGAATGGAACGAAACTGGCGTTGCCCAAGGATACAACTGGTATTGCCCCGCCGTTCGATACAACTCTTGGATGAGGGTTTCAAATGCTGCTGGATTTACAATCGATTGGTTATTAAAAACATACAACCCTGCAGATTCCTACGGTTTTACCGAAACCTCAACACCCGGTACACGGAATTTGGCCGTAGATATTGATTTGCAATTCCTTGCCACATTACCTGATTCTGAGCAAATGCTTACCGCAACCTATGAGACGTCTCCTGGAGCTGTCCCCCAAGCAAATACAAACATGCAAGTGCGTTATGAATCCACAAATCTTCTTGCCAATCCTATGACTGATGGATCTGGAATTGTAAATTACACACTGAATGTATCCGGTGGAATGGATACAACGCCGTCCAGCGATGATTATTCAAGCAACGGAGTCATCGTTTGGGATCCTGTAAACAAAATAATCGGCGCAACTACCGTTGTCATCGACCTCAATGTGGTTGCCATCGACTTGGTGGCACAATCCGATTCAATAATTGTCACTCGTACACGAGGAACTGATACTGTCACTCTGAACCAAGCCATTGGATATGCGGCTCTTCCAGGAGATGTACTTACGTTTTCTATTCCTGCACAAAACCGAGGGGTACTTAGTTCTCCTGCGACAGAAATCGAAGTCATCACACCAGATGGAACGAACATACGTGAATCTGTTCCAGCAATTCCTTCGTACAGCGAACAACGTATAACAGTAAACTGGACTGTACCCGCGGATGCAGCAATTGGAAACCAATCTCTATCGTTTACAGTCGACCCAGATGAACTGGTCACTGAAGATGCGAATCGGTCAAACAATGATGCGAGTGTAGACATTTTCATTGGTCGCGCTCCAACAGCATCGTTTACCTATGATGAAGGCGAATATACTTTTGACAACATTACCCTCGATGCAACTGGAAGTTTTGACGAGGATGGAGGCAGCGTTAGTTGTCGATTTGAATTGGAGTCAAAGCCTGGCTTGTTTGAAGTACTTGAAGCACCAAACTGCGTTACTCACTGGAACTGGACCGATGACGGTGATTGGATGGTCAAAGTCATCGTTTTCGATGAAGAACTCGACGAAGACATCATTGAAACGAACGTAACCGTACTCAACCGTGCACCGTACCTCAACCTCAGCATGCTCGACAGCATCGATGTCGAAACCCAAATCACCATTGATGCCACCGACAGTGGAGACATTGACAGCATCTCTCCGTCTGGACAACAAGTTACGGTCTCATGGCCAAATCTCAACTGCCAAGAAGGGCTGACTCAGCCAACATGCACCTTCACTCCAATGGGTGAAGGACCGGTCCTCATTACTGCAGTAGCAACCGACGATGACGGAGCGACAACAACCGTCAACAGCACGCTGGATGTCCTCAACATTGCCCCAACACTGGCCTACCCCGAACTCTACCTCGGTGGAATGAACATGACGCCAGATTCCGCAGGGATGTGGGAGCTCAATGAAGACGAAGTTGCACTACTGAGAATCGTTGGAAGCGATACGCTCTCTGACCGTGACGATTTAAACATTGAATGGATTCCATCCGATTTAATTGAGAATTGGAGCGAAGTCACCAAGGGACCATCGTCCGCAGCAACCGTCTCATGGCCTCTTTCAGGCGTGCATACCATTCAGGTATCAGCTTACGACAACGATGGCGCACGGTCGGATGTACGAACTGCTATGGTCAAAGTGAACAACGTAGCGCCGACCATCTCTGGGCTAGGCTCAAGTATTCCAATATTCGAGGACGATAACCTCACGCTCAGTGTCGAGGTAAGTGATACAGCATCTGACCTTGATTCATTGGAAGTTTGCTGGGATACAGATTCGACGATCGACAGTGATAGCGACGGAAACATGGTCAATGATTGTGAAGCGCAAGGTACTGAGATGACCATGTCTTGGGCAACTCGAGGTATACGCCAAATCACGGCAACTGTAACTGATGATGACGGTGCTAAAGCACTAACATCAGTGAATGTAAGCGTTCAGAACCTTGCCCCATCTGCCACGATTACCAATTCATCAAACGTGTTTGAACTGATGGAGGGTGACAACATAACGCTTTCAGGTGTAACATCTCGTGAAACTACGAGCGACAAACTCATTCTCCAATACGACTGGGACAGTGATTTAATCGACAGTGACCTTGATGGCCAAATGACCGGTGAAATTGATTACAGTGGTATGGAATACACGCTAACAAATCTTGAGCCAGGCCAGTGGACATTCACACTAACCGTCACCGATGACGACGGAGAAACATCATCTTCGAGCATTACGCTCACGGTTACAGAACAACCTGCAGACGGATTCATTGAAACCGTCAGTGAAGCGATTGGTTCTGTACCCACTGCAATCATCGGTATCCTTGCGTTCATCGTCGTGGTGTTGGCAGCATTCTTGCTCATCACCCGTTCGAAACCCGAAGCAGTTGAAGACAAGTATTCCGCATTTACTGCCGTACCGACAATGGAGCCGCCGGGTCTTGCAACACAACTGGACTATGCCACCCAACAGCCGAGTTACGCTGCTGAAGCACCTGCACAAACCGACATGTATGCGGCACAGCCGACAGCCGATCCTTATGCGCAGCCTGCAGCCGACCCCTATGCGCAGCCTGCAGCCGACCCTTATGCAGCCTACAACCCAGCACCAACGCAACAAGCCAACGACGCTCTAGCAGCACTGTCTGCTCTTTCAGAACCAGTCGCTCAACAACCCGTAGAACCCGTTGCGGCACCTGCTCCACAAGCAGGTCCACCGCTACCTTCCAGTGGATTACCGCAAGGCTGGACAATGGAACAATGGCAACATTATGGTGAACAGTATCTGTCTGCACAAATGGGCCAGCCGGCATCTGCTCAGCCGACAACTACCAATACCCCAAGCACTTCTGCAAGCACAGATATGTCCGGATTCCTTGATGATCTCGACCTGTGAGTGTGAAAGTGTATGGCAAGTTTATGGCAATTCTTTGGACTACCAAACCCCGACGGTCCATCTGCTGAAACGAAGCCTGCACTGCAAACTCCTGCTGCATCTACCCCAATGGCTGCACCGTTGCAAAAAAGACCTCAAACGAGCATTACTAAGCAACCTGCTGCGCCTTCACCGACTCAGTTGAAAAACCGTGTTGAAGATACTCCAGCCATTGAAATGAGTATGAAAATACCACCTCCAAATTGGAAGGGACCCGTCACTGCAGAAGGTGAACCGTTTCATGACCTTGGCGCCCATACACGTCTACGTAACGCCATACCTCGGCGCGCCTTGCGGTATGTAGCACCAGACTCGATGAACCGCATTCCAACCCGAGAGATGGCGAAAAGAGTCCAACAGGGTGATTCGGTAATTGTTGACCTGCGACCAATGGTTCACATGGATACACATCAAAACGTATGCCGCAGAGAATTGCAGCAAATGGGCAATGAAGCAGGAATTGGAGTGTTCGCTCTCGACGCTGAAGATAAATTACTCCTCTTGCCTGGCAAAGACGTTGTTGTCGATGTCGGGCGGCATGAACTCGGCTTGCAATCTCTGCTCTCAGATTAGAGCGAGTTACTCTTTGAGATGGTATGAAGGAGTTCCATGGCCTCACCAGCGATGCCTAAGACTGTCGATTCATTACCCTCGATAAGCGAGGCGTGGGAGCCCATTGGCCCAGCCAAATCATAGCCGCCTGCCTTGCCTTTCCATGATTCGTTTAGAACAAGTTCGACCAAACGTTCATCGGAAAGGTCTTCAAATTCAACAATCGAATGCTCTACAAAGAAACTCCATTTGCCCATAAGTTGGATTCCTGTTGCTGACCAAACTTGATGGCGCCGTCCCGAGAGACGGTGAAGCATCATTGCTGCTTCTACTGAGTCACTTGGCTTGCCCAAAGTGTGCTCCATGTCATCGGGGTCTGCAAGCAAAGTGTCGCTCACGACGACCATGTCATAGCCATGTCCATCCTTGACTGCTGCTGCTTTTTTATGACAAATCGACAGAACTTGTTGGTCGACGGTGCCCGGAAGCGGCGTTTCATCAAGTCCAACAAACCCTTTGCATTCCAGCGATGTGAAAAGCGATTGAAGCATCGCTGCACGTCGCTCAGATTGTGATGCAAGCCATACGTTCACGAAACTCCCCATCTCTACCACATGAAGTGATGTCTTAGGATTTTGCGCTCCGTAGCGTTACCTTCATCGAATCGAAGGGTGAGGTTGAAGAGCCATACGGTATACCACCAACTGGTGCCGACATGAGCGAGATTGCAAGAATCCCAACACATATTGAAGGATTAGATGAAAATATGCAAGGTGGTATTCCTGAAGGACACATCTGCATTGTCGCAGGTGCGTCCGGTGCAATGAAATCTAGCCTCACGTTCTCTATGCTCTACAATGCCGTTTTGTACGGAGAAACGAGTGGGATTTATGTCACGCTTGAGCAAGGAAAGGATTCGCTCCGATCACATATGTCCAACATGGGCATGAACATTGAGGACAAGCGAGTTAGCAATCGAATTGCGATTATTGACTTGTCCGATTTGCGTGTTCAACTTGATGAACAGGGAATGAGTAACCGTGTAGATTGGATGGGACAACTCATCAAACAATTGACATCGTACCGTGAATCAATTGGGTTTGAACTGCTCGTGTTTGACTCGCTAGGCGCATTCTTTACATTAACAAAGATGGAGAATCCCCGTGACGAAATCTTTAGACTTTTCGAAGCTGTTCGACGGCTTGGACTCACCTCGTTCTTCATCTGTGAGATGACCGGTGATGACCACAAGCAATTCGGAGAATACGGCGTTGAAGATTACTTGGCCGACGGCGTTGTCCACTTGGTGATGGAGCGCTCCGGAGATGACGTTGCTCGGAAACTTGGTGTCGTCAAAATGCGCCACACAAACCACAGACTCGGTTACAAGCCGTTCAATTGGAAAGAAGAAGAACAGCGTTTCTCAATTCTTTGAGCATCATTCAACAGTTACCGACTTCGCAAGATTGCGAGGACGGTCAACATCACAATCACGCGCAAGTGCGGTGTGGTATGCGATCAATTGCGTCGGAATAACGGTAAGCAACGGTGAGAGCATCGAGTGAACTCGAGGCACTGGAATGCTGATATCTGCTTCTTCGGCGATTTCATCGCCTTCTTCGTGGATGAGGATGATTCTAGCCCCACGAGCACGGCATTCATGGATTGCAGAAATTGTCTTAATTTTGACATGGTCGTTTGGAGCAATGAAAACAACCGGGCTTCCTTCCTCAAGCAGAGCGATTGGGCCGTGTTTCATCTCGCCGGCAGGATATGCCAAACAGGGGATGTAAGCGATTTCCATCAATTTGAGAGCACCCTCTTTAGCAACAGGTGCCGAAATACCTCTTCCGAGGAAGAGTACGCTTTTGGCATCTTTAATCATTTCAACTGCCTGAAGAATCGGCCCTTGGTTATTCAGGTACTCTTCAATTAAGTGAGGAATCTCTTGGAGTCCGTTGATTAAATCACGACCCTGTTCCTTACTCGTTGCTCTTGAGCGCCCAACTTGTAAAGCAAACATCGAGAGCGCTGCGACCATATTTGAGAATGCTTTCGTGGAAGCAACGGCTTGTTCAGGCCCGGAATGAATGTACACGCCTTTACCGCATTCCCGAGCAATCGACGAGCCGACAACGTTGACCACGCCATAGACACTTCCCCCCTTGAGGTGGATTTCTTTTACAGCGGACAATGTATCTGCAGTTTCACCCGACTGGGTTACTGCAAAATACAAAGCGTTTGGATTAATCACGGGATCGTTATGCCGGAATTCACTGGAAATGTGGGCGACGGCAGGGATACGAGCCATTTTCTCAATCATTATTTGCCCTATTTCTGCTGCATTGTATGCAGTGCCACAGCCAAGAAGCCGTACGTGAGGGATATTGGCTAAGTCTCGAGGTTCAAGTTTGAGTCCGCCGAGACGACCGTTCCCCCGAACGCGGTCGAGTCGCCCGCTGATGCAATGACGCAAAGCGTCAGGCTGTTCGTAAATCTCTTTGAGCATGAAATGTGGGAATTCGCCGAGTTCGGTCTCGCCCCAACCTTGCTCCAAAACGGTGATGCTGGCATCGAAATTTTTGCCTTTGAGGGTTGAGAGTTTCATCGAATCTCGAGTTAGAGTCGCCATTTCACCATCTTCAAGGAAGACAACACGCTGCGTGTAAGGTGTTAACGCATGCGGGTCACTGGAAACAAACATCTCACCGTCTCCCTTCCCAATAATGAGAGGTGAACCGTTGCGGGCGCAAACGATGACATCGTGTTCCAAAAACAGAGCACACAATCCCCATGTCCCTCGAGCTTGTTGCAATGTTCTACGAACTGCATTCTCAGGATTGTTATCGATGGTTAACTCTCGTTCGATAATGTGTGCGAGCGCCTCGGAATCTGTATCGCTTTGGAGTTCAACACCTTGAACCGTCAACGAGGTACGTAATTGCCGAGTGTTTTCGATTATTCCGTTGTGAACGATGACCACCTTTCGTTGGGCGGATTCATGAGGGTGGGCATTCGCGTCCGTGACCCCCCCATGGGTGGCCCATCGAGTGTGTGCGATGCCTTCTGTCCCTGGTATCTCATCTGGCAGAATGGATTCAAGATCACCAACTTTTCCAACTTTCTTGTGGATACGAATACTTCCTTTTTTGACTGCAATACCTGTGGAATCATAGCCACGATATTCCAGACGGCGCAATCCGTCAAGAAGAATTGGTGATGCTTGTTGGGGTCCAAGATATCCAAAAATTCCACACATAGCAATACCTCAGAATTGAACGTTTGCCGAACAAATCGGACATTTAACTCGAGACAATGTCATGTCCTTCACCGTGAACTTTGCTTGACATTCCTGGCATGTTACATCTCGTTGAGGGGGTGCAATCATCGGCAGCGGCAAAAGGCCCGGCAGCGGTGGAAGCGAGCCATCCAATGCAGGTAGAGCTGGCAAAACAGGTTCGAGTTCGGCAATAATCACCGCTGGTTGTTCTGCTGGTAGAGGCAAAGCGTTTGGCAAAGGCGGCAGAGGGATTTTTTGAACCATCTCTGAAACTTCTCGCTGTTGCTTACGCCTCATACGGCGCTCAAGGCGAGAGTTTCCTTCGCCAGCATCGCTCTTTGCTTCGAGTGAGGCCGATAAACTGATTTCATCTTCAACTTCCACTCCGGGAGTTGGCATTTCCACTACGAGATCTTCCGTTTCGGTGTCAATGGCCAACAGAGGTCCTTGGTCACCAACTGGAGAAATCATCAACTCAAGTGAATCTGTAATTACCTCGTCGCTTGATTCTATCACGGCGAGTAATTCTTCCTCTTCCTTTCGAGAAGAGCGTACTGATACGACGATGACGAGAAGGAAGATGAAGAACAGTGTCGAAGTACCCGCAAGAATCAACATTTTAGTGTCTTTAGAACCTGGGAGAGGTGCAAGAATCGTGTCGAGTAAACCCGGAGATTCTTCTTCGTCGTTGT
Organism: Methanobacteriota archaeon; assembly: GCA_018701175.1. Lineage (GTDB taxonomy): Archaea > Thermoplasmatota > Poseidoniia > Poseidoniales > Poseidoniaceae > MGIIa-L1. The sequence continues at coordinate 21,266 of JABIWF010000076.1, read as the reverse complement.
TGTTGTTGCTGATGTCAGCAACAGTACGCATCTTAAGTGAACCACTGGCACTTGAAAGCAGCAAAATACCATCGAACTCGAGACCCGCTTGGTCTTGCAGGAAGCCTTCTGCCAGAATGTTTGACAGAGCAACCGATTGCCCCTTCGATGAATCAGAAAGTAAGCCATAGCGCGTTACTGGACCGTAGATGTTAATCTCATCATAGTAGATCTGAATACCGTCAGAAGTCGGATTCAATTCGATATTTTGAACGCCTGGAGCGTTGATGCGAGCTGCGTCATCTGACCATGAATTATCGGTTACCACATGAGCCACGGAAGCACTCTTGCCACGACCTTCAATCCATGCTGCTACCAAGACATCATCGCTACCGTTGGTGAGAACAACCATCCGAGCATTTTGAGCCTCGTCGCCCACTGAGGATTGGAATCCCCAAGATGTCAAAGTCGGGTCGCCGTGAGTATACATCAAACCGACTCGATCGAGTCCAGTTACATCGTCTCTGATTTCTTGATACAAAATGTGCATGTTTTCCTCACCCATACCAATGGCTAAATTGTCACCTTGAGACGGTCGGATATCAATATCGGAGAGAACAATGTTCGGAGCGTTCCATGACGAAGTGCTGTCTGGGTTTGAGGACACAATTGTGAAAATCGATGTGATATCTTGCCAAGAACCACCGGTGGAAATATCTCGGTGGTATCCAGCGAGTATCATATCTCCATCGTATTCAGTGAGTGCAAGCCCCCAGTACGAGCCTTCGGAGAGTTTGATTGCCGGCATTTGATGAACGATTGGAGTCGTTTCTCCAAGTCGCGTCAGCGATGTCAACGATAAGTCGGTAAGGGTATAGCCGTCAGGGCTGATGGTTTTTCGATTCCATACAGCGTGGACAAGGCCATCTTCACGGAGCGTTGTGGCTAATTCACCGCCCCATTTTTCTTCGAGAAGCACATCTGCTTGCAGGATCATTTTATCGGTAATTGAACGAACATGAAGTTCTCCATCACGGGTTGTAAACAGCAGCCCACCATCGGCCATTCCAATGAAATCAATCGGCACTTCACCTTGTGAAAGGGAGATGCCGACGATTGAACCTAAACTTGCATCGTCAACGACGACCGTAAATCGATGATCGCTAAACTCGGGTTCTACACCGTTGCCCTCAATCACAACGCGATACTTCACACCTCCAATCGAATGGCCCACTTCTGAGAATTCGACGTAAGCGTTTCCGGAGTCGGTTTCAGACCCGACAATGAACAAGATCTGGTCGGTAGCAATTTGGTCCCAACCGTTCGAAGTCCAGCGTTCCAAGCGAACATTCAGTTGTGTTGCTTCAGTTTGACCAAGGTTATCGATTCGCACATCGATGTTGAATGGGGTATCCGGAAGAGGGATTCGAGGGTCGGTTGTGACTGCACCGGGCAAGAACCTCAGCATTGCCTCTACAGGACGTTCTTCGACTTCGAACGAAAAAGTGTAAACGTTGTTGGAAGGGTTTGGATCCCCTTGCTGATTGTTTGGGTCGATGGTTATCGTAACGTCCTGGGTGCCTGCTTGTGTGGCCCACCAATACAGGGTAACCTGTTGGCTTTCGCCTTCAGCAAGCGTGGAAATTCGTGTCTCTCGAGGGTATGTCTCCGATTGACTGCCCACTGCACTGAGTTGAACAAAGACATCGTTTGCGTCAAGATCGCCCACATTGATTACACTGAAATCGACTTCGAGTACAGTTCCGGCAACTGCGGAGTAAACCGGAAGGTCTTGGTCCATGATTTCGACGCTACCTTGGAACTGGAAATCGGGGGCAGCAGGCTGGTTGTCCACGGTGTACGTTCGACGTATTTCATCGGTCGCGACTCCGCTTTCATTGACCATTCGGAAGTTGATGCGGTGTGAACCGTCATCTACGGAGTTTGAGTTCCAAGAAAAAGACCAGTCTTGTGTGCCAATTTCCATCTCATCGAGCTGTTCGCCAACCAGCCAATCGCCGTTATCAACTTTGTATTCCAGTATGTCGTGTTCTACACCTTCGACCGTTCCGCTGAAATCCACAGATCCTTGGAGTGCGGTACCGACTGCAGGACCAGCAATGGTAACCGCCATTCGAGCAATGTTAATCCAGCGTGCATCGAGGGCGGACTCTTCTCCTTCATCGTTGATGGCCCGTGCAAGAACTAAAGCATAATCTTCGTCTTGACGAACCCAATTGTCTTTCACTGAAACATCGAGATACCATGAGGAGACATCGCCACCTGCATCCACCCAATTTTGGAGTTCACGGACGGTTCCCGATTCAAGGTATTGTTCAATACGAACCTGTACCTTTGTATATTCGTCTCCGTCTTGATTTTCATCTGTTGTACCAGCAATGCGGGCAAAATCACCTTCAATCCACCACGTACCGTTGTTAGGCTTCGACATGTCCACGTCGAAACTGGTCCCATTCCCAGATGGTGGTGGGTCGATGAGGCCTCCGCCGCCTTCAAGCGGTGTACATGCCTTGTTGAGAACAGTGTCAATTGCGCATGAAGCATCGATAAGTCCGAAGCCCCATTCGTCGTTCCACCTATCGGAGATGCTTGGTTCAGATGCCGTACCTCGTGCCTCAGATGAATTGCGCAAGATGTCTTTAATCTCCTGTGGTTCAAGAGAGCGGTCTGCTTGTAGCATGAGCGCTATAATTCCAGAAGCGATTGGAGTTGCCATACTCGTTCCGTCTTTCTCGTCGTAATCTGAACCTGCCAAAGGTCTCGCAGGTTGCCCTGGGAATGAGGAGCCGGTTTGTGCAGTTGCTGACATGATGCCCGAACCGAAAGAAGTGATGTCAGGCTTGAGTTCGTCCCACTCATCGTCATCGTTATCGTCAATGCGAGGTCCGGTGTTCGAATAATCTGCGACATTGTCATTGGTGCGGTTGATTGTGCCACGGTCTGTAGCAGCACCAACAGAAATTGCTCTGTCAGCACTTGCGGGAGAAGGTACACGGTTCGAACCGTCGTTACCCATGGCAATCACGCAGACGATGGATGCGTTGACTGCGTCGTTCACGAGACGAGCCTCGGAACCGCTGCCGTTGTCACCTTGGTCACCGGGATTCAATGGAGTTGAGGCAGAGCCGAACGACATCGAAGCGACTTGAATACCTCGAGTTGAAGAATTATGGCCCCAATCTGTATTTTGGTTGTTGATGAGCCATTGAATTCCGTTAAGTGAAGCTTGTGAATTGGTGCCTCCCGAATCGGTTAGAACCTTGATATCAACAAGGTACGAACCCGGAGCAGTGCCCATATGAACACGGCTGCTGTCACCTGTACCGATTGCTGAACCTGCAACGTGTGTTCCATGCCCATTTCCATCATCAGGATCTTGTGTTCCATCGATGCTTGAAGCTGAGGAAGTAGCATCGTATCCTGCCACCCATTTATGGTCATTGTAGGAGAGTGGGTCTTCATCCGGTGCATCGTTTTCGTCGTCAAAATCATTGAGTGATTCGTGCTCATTGTCGACACCGGTGTCAAGAACGGCAACAACAACGCCATCGCCGATGTAATCGCGCTCGTAGGCGGTTGCTGAATAGACATCTGACGGTCGTGCACGAGAGGCTTTAGCAGCAACATCGTTGGATGGAATCATGACGTTTTGCATTTCAATAACGACAACTCCGTGGAGTGAATAGAGGTCCATCAGCGCCGACACCGGCACCTTATCGACGGCAACAGAATCGATATCTTCGAGTTGTTGAAACCATGCGCCGCCGTCTTCGCCAACCCAGCCATGAGCATCAAGAACTGAGCGCAACGTCTCGATTTCGGCATCGTTTGCTCGCCAAGCGTAATCGACGACAACAGCGACCGTTTTACGCCCATCTGGCCCAATAATAGCCGTTGGAGAAACGGACTCAGAGCCAGCGAGAACCCTCTGAAGCCGGTCGTCCATTCCGTTCCAGTCCAAATCGGGGCCATAGGATTGCCACCATTGGTCTGCTTCTGCAGAGATGCGCCCGTTACGATCAATGTCTCGGACCGGACGAAGGCAGATTTCTTCACCGCACATCAAAGGCGGCAATCCTTCAACAAGGATAGGCTCTGCATATTCAGGGGATAATTCTACAATTACCTCTTGTTCCGAGTCGTTCGCCAAAACACCAAGGTCTGCAATCAAAAAAACGAGAACCAAGAAGAAAGAAATTCGTCGCGATTTCCATGACAATGACTGTTGCAATTGACTCACTTCCGTATTGTGCACCAGCATCACTCCTTTGAGCCTATCCTTCAACTGTCCACTCCCCAGCCCCCTAAGGGGGCTAGGGGAGGTTGACCATCACTCCGGCCAGAAGAAGTGTCCAGGTTCACTGGAACATTGCATCTGAGGGCCGTTTTTGCGCTCTACGACGCCAAGTGGTGCACTGCAGGTTGGACACTTCGCTGTATCAGCAAGATGCTCCATCCAAGCGATACGGGTTTCGGGTTCGTCAGATGAAGCCATGAGGCTTTGAAGCGGGTCTCTCACAGCGCGTGGAATCTCCAATCCACGGGATGTCCATGGGTCTTGTAAATCCGACATGTCGACCATCGAACTCTTGATTCGATTCAGCCTCGACCGTTCACTGTCGGTGGAGGACGGACCACCATCTTCGACGCCGAGTTCATAGGGGCCATTCTTAGCGATGCTAGGCAGAAGTAAATATGCTGCAAGGAAACCACCAAGGTGAGCCATATGTGCAACGTCACTGGCTTGATTGAGCCCCATTGTGGTGTAGGCCCGATAAATCTCCATTCCGAAATAAAACATTGCGATGTAGAGCACAGGCCACTTGCGTATGAGAATCAATGGAAAGGGAATCTCGTCCTTCGGCCATCCGGCCAAATATGCCCCGAACAAACCAAACGCTGCGCCAGAGGCGCCAAGCGAGGGTGTGCTTGATGCGGAATTAAACAGATACCAAGCGAATGAGCCTCCGAACAACCCAACCGCATAGACTGTCGCAAATCGGCGTACACCCAACCGTTGCTCCAGGGGAACACCGACCAATGCAATAACGAGGATATTACCCAAGACATGCAGTGCGTCACCGTGAAGGAATCCTGCGGAGAAGAACGTGTGAAACCACGCAAAATCCACTGCTCTGTTTGGGATGAGAACAAAATCCCACCACAGCCATCCGCCAATCCATCCATTCGTGATGGCGAAGGATGCAAAATATTGGATGAGGTATCCAAGAAGCAAACTCACTGTAATGGATAGAGCAAGAGAGGTCTTATGTCGAAGAGCATAGAAAATGGGCCAAAATAGGGCGATGAGCCAGAAGCTGAGCAAGAACCATTCCGATGCGCCGAACAGGGACATCGTGGTGCTCATAGAAAACGCTAGGAAGGCCACTCATTTGAGTCCATTGGGAATCTGCGAAGGAATGGGAGGTTTGATGTCGGTTCGCAATCTCGGACATCCATGGCAGAAACATTGCTTCGACTCGAAGACCTTGAGGTCTCACGGGGCATGAACAAGGTTTTGTCTGCCTTCCAGCTTGAAATCAATTCAGGTGACGTCGTAGTACTGCACAGCGAAAACGGCGCTGGTAAGTCGACGGTCATCGAATGCAGCGCACGTCTTCTGCCACTTGAGAAGGGCTCAGTTTCCCATCACGGGGCGTTGGTGCTGGACCACGAAGGACGGCGGAATCGTCCAGTTCATCCTTTCGGACTCACCTTGCAGAGCAACGGGCTGGTCGGAGATGAAACTGTTGAAAATCATCTCATGACCGTTTGTGCTCTTTCTCAAATGACAGCGGATCTTACACCTCTTCTCGAATCGTACGGCCTTGCACACCGAAGACATGACCGCATCGGGCAACTGTCGGGTGGTCAAGCGAGAAAGGTCGCCGTGATTGCTGGGCTTTTACCCGCCATGCTCTCAGAAAAACCTCGGTTGGTTTTGCTCGATGAACCCGCAACTGGCCTTGACCAATCCGCTGTTCGCACACTGGTATCCACCATCGGGCAACTGCGTCAAGCCGGCCATGGATTCCTCATCGCCTCTCACCATCCGGCAATGCTTGAGTGTGCAACTCGGCTTCATGACCTCAAAAAAGAGGTCGTGAACAAACCATCCAATGATAATGCCTGGAAGGCAATCGGGCAACCCGAATCGCAGTCGTTTGTCGCAACAAAGGCAGGTCAACGCTATCTTCGTTCGACTCGTGCAGGGATTGCTCGTAACGGGCTCACTGCATTGCTGGTCCTCGGCACAATGATGGCTTTCATCGACCCGAGTACAATTTCAGATCGAACACTGCTCGTAGGTCTCACGCTCTCTGCCCCGTTTGCAGCTGGCCTTGCTGGCGACCCCGTGCTTTACTTGCTACGAGAACAGAGAGCTGTTGACTGGTGGAGAGCCAATGTTCAACGCTTGCCATCTGCAGACTTGTTCGCACCGCTCACGGGTGTAGCCTTTACGGCCATTGGAACAGTGGTTTTCCTTGAAGCGTTCGATTGGAAAGTAACACTCATCGGCGCATTTGTGCTTTGGTTTACGATGGCCTCCGTCCGTTTCATCGAAATCAATACCCTCCGTCTTGCCCGACCAAATGCCGTATTTCTGCGGCTTCTTTTACCGATACTGATTCTTCCTTGGGCCTTGGTAACCGAATATACAGCAACGCTCTAAACACCCAAGTTCAAGAAGGAGAGCGCGGAGAGTTTACCATGCGAGGTCGAGTTCCAGAAATGTTGCTCGGCGTGGGTTTTCTCGGAATTATGACCACGCTTTATCTCGGCCTAAACTGGGCTCCCAGTGTCTCAATCAATGCCTTCGAATCACCCGCAGCACAGCGAATATTTTACTGGCACGTCCCATCCGCATGGGCAGCATTCATTGCCTTTGGTGTTCTCTTTGTTGGCTCTGCATTGTGGTTTTTCAAGCGCAGCCCAATGGGATGGCGCCTGCATGTAGCAGGAACTGAAGCAAGTTTGGCCTGCGGCCTGATGGCTGTTTGGTCGGGATGCGTATGGGGTGCTGCAGAATGGGGTACTCCTTGGGATTGGACCGATGTTCGACTCAATACCTTCGGACTGCTTACCCTTCTGGCCTTGTTCTTAGTGCTTGGACGGCAAAGCCAACCTGACGGTGTTGAAACAAGGGATACGTTTTCGACGTTTGGCCTATTCGGTTTTGTGCTGGTTCCACTCACCTATATCGCAACCCGGATTTGGCAAATTCGGCATCCTGGACCAGTGATTGCAGCGGGTGACGACAGTGGTTCTTTGCAGTCGGAGATGTCTCTTGTGTTGTTGATTGGGGCACTGTCGTTTACGGTATTCATCATCGGCCACATGCTCATTTCCATGAGAATAACTCACCTTGAGCAGCGGCTTGAGAGCGTACAAAAATCACTTGATGGAGGAAATTAATTTGGAAGGAACTGTCTATCTCACTGTCGCTTATCTTGGAATGATTGCTGGACTTGCCATCTGGACATGGACGGTCGTGGTTCGCAGCCGCTCGATTGAGCAACGGCTCGCAGCAGTTGAAGACAGTATCGGATTGGATGCTGAGCAAGCAGATAATGTGGCCGAGCAATCCGTTGCTGAGACATCAGATGATGCTACAGATTGAAAGCGGATGGATTCACCCATCAACTTGAGGGATTGCTATCGAAGGACTAGGACGAGATTTCTGTTTGGTCTGTGGAGCCGACCCTCCACTGTACGGCGATCGGATGTGTGAACCGTGCGTCAGGAAGAGAATCAAACTGGTAGAAGTCCCCGAAAACATCCCCTGGGTGCGTTGCGCACGGTGTGGTATTGTCGAAATCCAAGGAAAGTGGGTACACATCTCAGAAGAAGAAATCTGGGACGAACTGATTCAACGGCACGTGCAGTTCCACAAGAATGCGGAAGATGTTAGCTTGGCTTTGGAGACAAGGACCGTTTCCGACCGCCACACTCTACTGTATTTGCAAGTTGAAGGGGTCATTGAAGACCTCCTTTTCCAAGAAGAACATACTATGCGTGCGCGGATGGCAAATGGCGTCTGCCTCACCTGTACACGCAGGGCGGGTAACTATTTCGAAGCAACCGTGCAGTTGCGTTCAACCGGTCGTCGCCTTTTAGAAGAAGAGTTTACCGTACTGCGTCAAACACTTGACAAAGTCATCGAAGACCTCTCTGATGACCCAATGTTCTTCATCACTTCAGAAGGCCCTGTCACTGGAGGATACGATGTCGTTCTTGGTAGCAAAGGCCTCGCTCGAACATGGGGTCGCCACTTGGTTAGCGAATACGGTGGGCACGTTGCAGAATCAAATTCAACTGTTGGGCGAAAAGATGGGATCGACGTGACCCGATTGACGCTGCTGTATCGTAAACCTGGCTACGACCTTGGTGATGTCTTGCGGTGGAGAGACAAGTATTGGCGACCGGCAACTTGGACGAAAGACGGAGCGATTATGTCACGCATCGACCGCCAAGAAAGGACCGGTGCTACATGGAGAGATTTGGAATCCTCGAACGTTGTATCGCAAATGAAAGACCATGTGGTTGCAGACATCATTAACGAAGATTCTTCGGTCGCAGAATTTCTTGACCCCACAAGTTGGAATATGGCAGAAGTACGGGTCGCATGGGACCATGTTCCACGGCAGAAACTCCGACTTGCTCGAATCGATGGAGAATGGTTGGCACTGCACAAACTCGGTTGCGATGAAGAGGATGGGAGGAAGTCGATATGAAGAAGAACGATACTCATAACTCGATGGAGGAGAACGATAAGTCCCCGCAGGAATTGAGTTTAGCCGACCTTGCAAAGGCACTGGACAACCAAGGAATTGTCGACCTCACCCGAGCGTTTGTCAATGACTTGCGCAGTGGAATCGTCCACGCTACACCTGAACATTTACCATGGATGAATCATCTTGAAAAGACAAAATGGAGCGGAATTCTCTGTTTGGGAATGGGCGGTTCAGCAGTAGGTGGAGATTTCATCTCGGCCCTTTCAAGTTTCCAAGGAACTGTACCCATTCTCGTTCAACGCGATTATGTTTTACCGTCATGGTGGAACACAGATTGGCTGGTCATTTCTACATCTCACAGTGGCAACACAGAAGAAGCACTTGAAGCAACTGAAACTGCACTGAAGATGGGGGCTACAACCGTTGTCATTTCGACCGGAGGAATCCTTTCTGGACTTCCCGAGATATATCCAAAATGCTTCCTCTTACCCTCCGTGGGTGGGCAACCACCCCGTACTGCATTTGGACACATCTTCAGTCGCCAACTCGGTTTACTGAGAAACATTGGCGTTTTGCCACAACCTAGAGAAGGGGCAGACGAGGCAATGTTTGACCGACTCCAACTGGCAGTAGAGGGCTTTGACATCGTGAATGACCCCGAAGGGGATGTCGCTCAGTTGGCGCTCTGCATGCTCGAACGGCCAATTGCATTGATTGGCCCAACCGAACTTCAACCGGCTCTCAATCGCTTCAAAAATCAACTCAACGAGAATTCGGCTCGGTTTGCCCGCGTCGGCGTCATCCCTGAAATGAATCACAACGAAAGTGTGGCATGGGGTGGAGTTGGATCGGACCAAGATGCGTCTTCTTCCGAGCACGTGTTGATGTTACTCACATGGCAGGGTATGCATCGCCAAGTTTCCAAGCGTATGGATTGGATGGTCGCTCACGCGACGACAGATTTTGCATGGAAGATTGCTGGTGAAGGCAACACGTTGCTTGAATCAATGTTGCATTTGTGCATCTTGATGGATTGGATTTCGATTGCTCTCGCCTTTCTTCACGGAAAAGATCCTGCCGCTATCGGTCCAATAACTGCACTCAAAGCGCACTTGGAATCGGTTCAATAAACCGGCCCAACAATCAGCCTCGGGTCCGGATAGTCGAGCAAGGCTTGCGACCGTCCCTCCTCATCTACGACTCCTGGTAAATCCTTTTCAGTTGGCTCAGAGTTCGACAATTGCAAGTGGAGATGTGGCGCCCAACCTCCGTTTTCATGCTTCGCGCCAAGCGTGGCGATTTGTTCGCCACCATTGATGTGCTGACCGATTTCTAGACCGTTGAGACTTTCCCTTGAGAGGTGCCCATGAAGTACCCAAATCTTCGCAGCCTCCGCACTTTGACTCGAACCTACATGCTGGGGAAGAGCGACGATGTGCTCTGTGATGATGGTTGGGCCGTAGGAGCCATCTTCAGCATTGTCCGCGAAAGAATGGATGATTCCGTCACTGAAGGCGTGAACCGGTGTATGGGCTGGCGCACCGATATCCAAACCAACGTGATGGTTTCTAACCCCGCCAAAGAGAGGTGCTGTGTACATTCCTGGCCGTCGCTCATCGTACTTGCCAATCGAATACGGAAATGGATTTTCAAAATCTGTTTGCGGGCCCTTGGAAAAATCAAACACCCAATACTCATCAGGCAGTTCAATAATCTCATGAAAGCCCAACGGTGGTTTGACCATGCCACTGTGACCGGCCACTTTCATTTGATTGTTAGCCGAACAATCAAAACCTAAGACCGAAAGTAAATGCTATGTTCCTGACAGCGGCCCTTCTGCTGTCGGTAACCTTCCTACCCGGATACGCCCTGTGCAGGGTACTCGATGCGAGTGCGGACAAACTTCGGAAATTTATGCTCGCACCAGCTCTTGGCCTACTGCTTGTGTATGGGTTATCTGGCATTGTCCTGCTGTCTGGGTTGTGGACTTGGGGGTTGATGTGTGCTCTTTTTTTACTGTTGAACACGCTTGCAATTTCCCAACTACGTTCAAGAAAAAGAGTTGCTCAGTCTCTCACTTCTTGGCAAAAGTTGGAACGGGCCATGCACGGAGAGGTTTACGGTACTCCTGAAGAAGCAATAAGTGACGAAGTAGCCGCACAACGATGGTTGCAAAATCAGCGGAATCCATGGATGCTGGCATTCGCCTCTACAGTCCTCCTCAGTTGCTTCACGCTCCCTCTGCTGATGGATTCGCCCTTTGGCGTTGACTGGATTGGATTCTCGACACTCACTCATCAAATTTCTTCGGTCGGTGACCTCTCACTCTCCGGCACCAACACTGGATTTTGGACCTATCCTCCCGGATTTCCTTCACTCGCTGCTTGGATGCAGGAATCCTTGAATCTCGATCCAAGTGAAGCAGTGTTCACGCTCGGGCACTACACGCTCGCTGTTCTTCTTCTCGGCATCGGTGGAGCAATGGACCGCCACGGCGCCGGCGCAAATGGAATATTAGCGATGGCATTAGGGGCAGGACTTTTTGCAAAAACCTTTGATTCAGGCTATCCAACCGTCGCAAGTCAACTTGGACTGGTCGTTGGATTATTGGTGCTACTAAGGCCGAGTTCAACTCGAGGAAAGCATCACACAACTGGATTTGTCATGGCGTTTTTCTGTGTGCTGATGATTCACCCAACGGGCGCCACATACCTCGGCATGCTCATGCTAGCGCATCTCTTGATTGGTTTGAGTTTGAGCGAGAAGCATGGTGAGAACATCAAAAAACTCCTCCTCACCAGTTCAATCCTGCTTACCATCGCTGCTGCGATTGCCCTCGTGATTCTAGCCCCACGTATGCTCGATGCTGCAGTTTTTGCCGAGTATGGGTGGCAAGGTGGGCGTCCAATGCTCATGTACAACGGCATTCTCCTTGTCCTCGGATTATGCAGCGCTTGGAAGTTACGTCAAACGATTGAGGGACGCTTACTGGCAGTCTGGTTTACTGGATTATGGTTGTTGACTACGATCCATCTGATTGAGGGGCTTGAACAAATCCCTGTGCTTTCGTTGCTGTCATACACGCTGTATTCAATGGGCCTGCACGCATTCCACATCCCACTAGCGGCTCTGGTTGCGTTATGGTGGAGTCAAACAACGTGTCTCACCTCAATCGATGAGAATCACAACCTGCTCACCGTAGGGTGGGACCCACACATGCATCGATACCTCACAGCCACTCTTTCGGTAGCGCTCCTGATGGGAGTCTTGTTTGGCAACATAATTCTCTTTCAGGTTTCCGAGCATCAAGAACTCAAAGCCTACGCAGCAGGCGATTCAGCACTGTATGACGAAATGGCATTGTTGCCGGATGGAAGTATTGTTTACACCGAAAACTCGCACTGGGGATACGTTCACGCTGCACCACCAAACATTGCGACCACCAGCATTCCAACGCTTGGCTTAATACAAATTGAGACAAGCATCCAAGCCAACGCAACCACAGCCGTTTACATGGATTCAATTTCGGCGCTTCAGAAACTCAACATCACTCATGCACTGTCTTCACCACTTGGAACAGTTGGTTGGTTTTTATCGCAGTCACCGTATTGGAGTTCGATTGTTGATGTGCGAGGAAGCATGTTGTGGGCACTAGACCCCACTGGCACATCAGATGTTTCAACGTTTGCAACCTTTACTGAATCGACATGCGCCGATGGATGTGAACTGCGACCGGACCCCTGGTCGGCGCATCGGTTTAGAGACCCTCTCAAACTTGGCTCTGATCGTGCATTTATTGCTGAAGGGAGTAACGCTGGCTTAGCATTCAGTTCCACTGATTCTGCCAACGGAAAAGCGTGTTTGGCGCTTGAAGCGATTGGAAATCTCGATGAAGTAAACCTTCTGTTAGCCGATGCAACAAATACCACATCAATCTCGAGATCTTTTACGGCCGGATGGCATTCCGTTTGCTTTGAAGATTCCATCAACGTATCATCGGGTACACTTGAGATTGTATGGCCAAAATCTGCGTCAGCGCAACTGTGGTTGAATCCACTGGGGCTATCTGGTAGGAGTGATGTGGTGTTGGACTCAAGTGGAATACGGCTGCATTGGCTGGAAACAAAGCCGTTGGCTGAAGAATGAGCGAAGTCATGAAAACCAAACTGTGTATCCTCCATGTATGAAGCGAGTCACCATACTGCTTCCTACCTTGAATGAGGAGGAAGGGTTAGCTGATGTATTACCTCGCTTGCCGATATCTGAGATGGCTGAACTCGGATGGGAAGCAAATGTACTCATCGTCGATGGTGGCAGTGAGGATTTGACCACTTCGGTAGCACAAAAAAACGGGTGTCCGGTGCTCAAACAGCAAGGTAAAGGGAAGGGAGCTGCTATGCGACTTGGCTTTCTGAGATTCCTTCAGTCCGGTGATGATGCACTCATCATGCTCGACCCAGATGGGACGTACCATCCCGAGGAGATTCCTCTTTTCTTGAAAAAACTTGAGAATGCCGATGTCGTCATCGGAGATCGGTTGCGCGGAGCGATGGACCCAGATGCCATGACCCGGACAAATTACTTTGGAAACCACGTATTAACTTGGATTGCAGTCGCCCTCTATGGTGTCCCCATGAACGACCTTTGTTCTGGCTATTGGGGGTTTTCAAGACAAGCCATTTCGCTGTTGAAATTGAACTCAATGCGATTTGAAATTGAAGCAGAAATGTACACTTCATGTGCTGCTGAGGAACTGGACATCGGTCACCTTTCAATCCGCTACAGTAAACGGCTGGGTGAAGCCAAACTTGGTTCAGTCAAAGATGGCTGGAATATTTTCAGAAAACTCTTGGTTCGACGACTGTTTACAACACCGCATCAAACTCGACTTGGTGATGGCAACCTCAACATCCAATGAGATACAAGGACTCAAATCATTTGGAAGGGAGGGGAGAACATGCGACGCAGACCTTCTGTCATTCTTGGGGCATCAGGATTGGTCGGTCAGCGAATGCAACAACGCTTGAGCAACCACCCTTGGTTTGAATTGAAGGCGGTTGGGGGTAGTGCGTCAACTGCTGGCACGCCGTTAAGCGATGTCCCATGGCGTCTTGAGGAGACACGCCCTCCTCTCCCGGAACTTCGTGTCGCAGATGTACTCAACCCTTCCTTCGTTCAAGACATGCTTGACATTGGCATTGAAGTTGCCTTTTCTTGCCTTCCAAGCGATGTTGCTGCTCAAATCGAGTCCTCGCTCACACGGGCAGGAATTGCTGTTTTTTCCAATGCAAGCCACCATCGTGCTGAAGAAGGAATACCATTGGTCATCCCCGATATCAATCATGAGCAATTGTCAGTATTTGGCACAATCAAGGGAAACCATGCATGCGGAACCAATTGTACCCTCATCCCATTGGCCGTCCCACTCGCTGCGTTACGTGAATTCGGCATTCAAAAAGTAACCATGAGGAGTGAACAAGCGCTCTCTGGGGCAGGCTGGAGACTTCTCTTCAACCAAGAGGCGAACGATGGTCGTGTCGATCCTGAGATTCCGGGAGAGGCCGAGAAAGTGAGAGATGAATTGCTTCATGTGTTTGGTACAATGGCACATGAGCGAGTTATCCCGGCCGAATTTGATGTCGACGTTACCTGCCAGAGGGTTTCACGAACTGATGGTCATCAAGTCTTCGTCGAGGTCGAGCTATCGGAATCTGTTTCCATTGAAGCGGTTACCAATTCGTTTCATTCGCATGATTGGGACCAGATTACAAAATCTTGTCCAAGCGCACCGCTTCGCCCGTTGCATGTGGTCGAACATATCGATGTCTCCGAACATTTGTGGTCCAACGGTATCCAATTCGCCTCGAAACCGGACCCGTGTCTCGATTTGAAAACCGGCATGGCTGTTGTGGTTGGCGATATTGAACTGGTTGGAAAAAATACGGTCGCCTTCTCAGGGTATTCTCACAACACTGTTCGTGGTGCTGCTGGTGGAACACTTCTGCTTGCTGAACTCGCGCTTATCGAAGGGCGATTCTCAGAATCGTAACGAAACATCAGTAGGCATAAATGCCCCGACCGCACCCTCGGTTTGGTGCGGACATGGGTATTACTGCAATGATTCCAGACATGACACTTGGACAACTCACCAACGAGGCTGAGGCTCGATGGGGAGAAATTTGGGACGAGAATGCTGCTCGAATGCTCATTCTTCTCATGTGCCCTCGTAAAGAGCGCAAACTCATGGAATTGCACGGCGATATGGTCGAACATGGTCAGCCCGTACTCACCGTATTCCACCGACCTCGGCAAGAGGCACCTTTGCTTGAAAAGCAAAACTTCAACCCTCGATATGCTTCGTTTCAATTCGTCGACTTAGCAAGCCCTGATTTGGGGCCATGGATGCAGCACCTCATCACCAACGAACAGTGGTTACGCAGTTCGATTCAGATTGCTCCAGTACCGTTCTCAATGAATTTGCCGAGTCAACGGGCTTTCGAGTCGCAGAGGATTCTATGCTTCCGTCATCCGTCCTTGCCACCCCTTGAGACCTATTTCCTCCCCTTCCCACCGACCTCCGTACCGGGGAAATGTTTCGTCAGCCTGCCAAGGCGCCAAGCTGCGGAACTTGCTCGACAGCAAGCGGAAGTTCTGGGTGTTGGCCGACTTCAAAAGAAGGTGAAAATAACAGAAGCTGCTCCCGAAGACATCCCTGTTACGCCCCCGGTGAAGACCAAAAAGTCCGAAGCGAACATGGATGAAATGATGGATGATTTCTCAACCAACATGCTTACCGAAATGACTGAAGATGCGGGGCATGAGGACACTGAACACGTGGAGTTGCCGGCAGCAGAACCTGAAGTTGAAACGTCGCCGGAAATTATCGAACACGCCTTTGTCCCTCTGCCACCTGGCACCCAAGTGACGGAAACTGAACCAACGCCAGTCGAAATGAATCTGCCTGCTGAAACTTCGGTTGAAGAAACCCCAACAAGCATACCCATTCCTGAGGTTGAACCTGAACCAGAACCCGAACCTGAAATGTCTGAAGTCGAGCGTGAGTTCCGTGAACTTGTGACTGGACTGTTAGCCGCTGGTGTTGCTGCGTCCGATATCATGGATGACCCTCGGTGGGAAAACCTCAACGAAAGAGCAACTGCAGAAGGATTCGAAACATGGCCAGTGTTCCTGCAATTGGCATCCATGCAATGAGAAGGTTCAAGTTGATTCGACTCAAGGACTGTATGGAGGCAAGCGCATGGGATTCTGTATCAGTTGCGGACAACAACACCAAGATGGCATTCGATTCTGCAGGTTTTGTGGAAATCAACAACCTGGAGAGCAATTGCTTGCCCGACTTCGCCATGAGGCTGAACAGATCCACTACATGCGCCTTCAAGCACAAGCTCTTGCGCAACAGCAGCAACAGCAGTATCAACAAAACCAGTACAATCAACAGCCCCGCTGGTGATTGAATGCGTCCCAAGCATTTGGCCATTGAATTGTCCAAATTATCACCGCACCCTTGTACATCCGTGGAACTCGAACAGTACGCAACCGAGGGTGACCTCGCTTCGTATTGGCTTCTTGGAATCGACCAGGTTGACGGACTTGAAGGGAAAAGAGTCCTTGACCTTGGAGCCGGCAACGGAGTCCTTGGCTGCGGTTGTTTACTCCTCGGGGCAGAACAAGTCACCATGATGGAGGCAGACCTCGAAGTCGTGGAAGTGGCACGAATGAATACCGAGGAAGTGAACCAACGTTGCATCGGTAGCGGCGAAGTGGTGCACGAACACGTGACCAAAGAAACTGCACAACCCGCCCAAATCCCGGACATTGTCGTGATGAATCCTCCGTGGGGTGTGCAAACTCCAAAGGCTGACCGGCCTTTGCTTGAATACGCCTTTTCGCTCGGTGCGCCGGTCGTCCATGTACTGCACAGTTCAAAAT
Source organism: Methanobacteriota archaeon (assembly GCA_018701175.1). Taxonomy (GTDB): domain Archaea; phylum Thermoplasmatota; class Poseidoniia; order Poseidoniales; family Poseidoniaceae; genus MGIIa-L1. The sequence continues at coordinate 4,581 of JABIWF010000076.1, read as the reverse complement.
CCAAACATTTGCAAGCACTCGGCAGGGAGTACGGTTACGAATCTGAAGCAATGCTGGAAACGAATTTCCGCCTTCCCCCAACCTACCAGCACCACACAAAGCGCAAGGCTGCTACCACTGTGCTGTGTTGGCGCTTTCATCTTCCCGGAGATGCGAAGTTACTCGAGGAAGAGGATTGAGGTCACGACCGCTCCGTATGAGGGGTTGAAAAGGGGTGAACACACCGGTTCAATCAAGCGAAACAGCATGCGACCTACATCAGGCCATGTTTGCTACAGGAATGAAAAATATGACGCCGAGCCTCGTCACCCCCGGAACACAAGTATCAACCTCATCAGAATGCGAGGCTGGAGATGGAACCATTGAAGTCAATGGATCGATTTTAGCAACCGCAACTGGCATGTTTTCAATTCAAGATGGCATCGCAATCGTTGCCGCTCAGAAGGAAATTGTCACACCAGAAGTCGGTGATACCGTGCTTTGTGAAATTGTCAAACTCAACGAAAAAAACGGAGAGGCTCAAGTTATTTGCATCGAAGGCAAGCCTGGTAGCGTCCTGCCTGAACACCTCTACGGTCAATTCCACGTTACGGGGATTGTCGACCGATACATGCACCAAACTTCTGACGCTGTACGACGACGAGATGTCTGTCGAGCAGAAGTCAAAGAAACATCTCCTGTTCTACGCATCAGTTTCCGAGACCGTGATGACTGCGGCGTACTCCATGCAATCTGCCCATCATGCGGTGACGTATTGTCTGCTGATCTTGACGGCGACTGGAACGTCCGATGCCCAACATGCAATTACCAATCTTATCGAGCCCTTGCAGACAACTACGGCGCAGGCTGGGCTGAGGTAGAGCAAGGAGCAAGTTCACTCAACAACTCCGGCAAGCGCTGGGGCGCTGCTGCAGAAGCCATGTTTGGCAAGGGACCTGCTGGTCGAGCAACCTTCATCGCTGCAGATGTCCGTGAAGACGGCCGTGAACGCACTTACTTCCGATTCGAAGGCGAAAGCGGTGGCAAAGAACGTCGGCCACGAAACGCACCAGGTTGCCGTTTGTTTGTCGGTGGCTTGCCACGTGAAGTTGGAACTGAAGAACTTCGTGCTCTGTTCGCTGAGCACGGCGACATGACCGACTGCATTGTACTGACCGATGATAACGGTGTCAACCGAGGATTCGGTTTCGTCACTTACTCTGAAAAATCTCAAGCAGATGCTGCAGCTGAAAAACTCAACGGCCACAAAATCAACGGCCGAAAAATCGGTGTGCGAGATGCAGACAGCGATGACAAGAAGGGCAAGCGAGAAAAGCGCAAGGACCCAGAAGGGCTCAAACTCTACATTGGAAATCTCCCATTCAAGGCAACTGAAGAGAACATACGAGCCATGTTCGATGGCATTGCAACCGTCAACGGACTTGTTGTTGCTACCAGTGGTGACGGAAAACCAAAGGGATTTGCTTTTGCCTTCATCAAGGAAATGGACAAGGGCGAAGAAATCGTCTCCAAACTCAACGGTTCCGAATTGCTCGGTCGACGCATCAAGGTTGATGTGTCGCAAGGCGGGAAGAAAGGCGGCAACAACCGTGATAAGCGTGGTTCTGACAACTCTGGCGGGAAATCATCCCGTGAAATTCAAGCACTTCGTGAAGAGGAAGAGGATTCAAAGAAGCGCCCTCGACGTCGACGCGAGAAGAAGGATTGAAGGCAACCGACTCGAGGTTAGCCATCATGGTCGAACAACATTCACCCAAATGGTTGATTCTTGACGGCTATGAAGACGAACCTGCTGCATTTGGAGTTCCACCCTACGTCGGGTTCCACATTCGCTACCTTTGCGGAGTGCTCGAGGAAGCAAATATCGACTACGATTATCTCACCATCGATCAGTGGAGAGACCTAATTCGCAGCAACGGCGAAGATTGGGCAAGAAACCGACTTTCAACTCTTGAAGGGTTTGCTTGCATTGCTGGCGCTGTGGTCCCTGGCCGTTACCTTCGTGGAACTCCATTGTCGCTAAAGGAAACCCGTAACCTGATTCGCGATCTCCCGCATGGGATTCCTGCACTCTTCGGAGGATGGGCGATCCGTGGTTGGAGGCAACAAGGTTGGACACCGCTCCGGAAGAATCTGTTTTTGGCCGTTCAGGACACGGATGCTACACTGCACACGTATCTCAACACCGGGGAATGGAAGCATACCCGAAGAAATGCCGAGCAATGGACAAATTGGGCCCAGGCTGGAGCAGCAAGTAAAGCAGTCACCACGCACCCAGACCTCGGCACTGAAGATAAGAAAGGACCACTCACTTACGAAGTGGAAGTGTACCAAGGATGCGTACGTTACAAACGTGGATGTAAATTCTGTATCGAACCAAAAAAGGGCATACCGATATGGCGGACACCTGAGGATATCATCGAAGAAGTACGTCGAGCGCACGATGTTGGCGTCGAACATGTTCGACTTGGAGGCATGACCGATACCTACACCTATATGGCAGACGGGGTTAAAGAAATGGAATATCCAGTCCCAAACCCTGAGCCGATTGCCAAGTTGTTGCACGGTTTACGCGATGATGACCGATTAGGAATCCTTCACACCGATAATGGGAATCCTTCCATCATCGCTGAAAACCTCGAAGAATCAGAAGCGATTACCAAAACTCTCGTGGAAACGCTGTCTGATGGCGCTGTACTCTCGTTTGGCCTTGAATCGGCAGACCCTTCAGTTCATGAGGCAAATTGGCTCAACTGCGACCCTGCACAACTCAAATCAGCGATACGACTCATCAACAAACACGGCTCAGTTCGCGGAGAAAGAGGTTTGCCAAAGTTACTACCTGGACTCAATTTCATTGCTGGCTTAAACGGTGAAACTGAAGCAAGTTACCAAATGAATCTTGATTTACTGCACGAAATCCGCCGTGAAGGCCTGTTATTGCGCCGAATCAACATTCGGCAGGTAGAAGGCGAAGGATTCCAAGACATCCCGCAAAAAGCGTTCAATACGTTCAAAAACAATGTACGAGATACCATTGATGGCCCTCTCCTCGAAGAATTATTCCCTATGGGTGAAGAATTATCCGATGTGCATTGGGAGACGCATGACGGACGAACACGGCTCACTGCACACCTTGATGAAGCGCATACTGCGGAGTCGTGTAGAGGTAAAGCGGGCATCACTTTTGGCAGGCAAATCGGTGCTTACCCGATCCTTATTGGTGTAGAATACCACATTCCACTCGAAACTCAATCCTCCGTCATCGTCACTGGACACGGTGCACGTTCGATTACTGGAGTTGAAACTGGTCTTCAGGCTGAAAAAGTCTCTCAAAAGCAGTTAGAAGCGATTCCAGGCATAGGTGAGAAAACAGCTTGGAAACTCATTTCCCAGCGGGCCAAGCGTAAAAGAAAGAATCCGGGGCAAGAAGCGTATGATTCTGCCAAAGATTGGTTCAAGGCGACGTCCATCGATTGGAGCGAGGATTATTCTCTTTACTTCGAATGAAAACACCCTTTTACCCGAAATGAATGAATATATATTCGCTACGAATAGACTTGTTAAAAATATAAACCACCCGTACCCATTTAAGTCGTAAGGGTGTAGCGGTAGCATGCAACACAAGCCTGCTTCCGCAGTTTCGCTTCTCTTCATGCTCCTTTTACTGGGACAAGCCTTCACAGGCCACTTGAACCAAATCCCAGGCGGAGAACGTGCCACAGAACTTGATTCACCAAGCATAGTCATGTCTTCGAACAACACCACTGATACAGACGGTGATGGAATATACGATACCAATGACGACTGTCCAAACGGAACTACAAACTGGACCTCTTCGTACATGACTGACCATGACGGTGACGGTTGCCAAGACAACTCGACTGAAGACATGGACGACGATAACGACGGACTAGTTGATGCCTACGACTCATGTATGCTCGGTAACCTTGGTTGGATTTCTTCAAACACGACCGATTACGATTCTGATGGTTGCCAAGACTCGTCTGAAGATTTGGATGATGACAATGACGGAGTATTGGATCTCGATGACTCATGTATGCTTGGTGACCTTGGTTGGTTTTCATCAAACACGACCGACGCTGATGGAGACGGATGCCGCGATGCAACCGAAGACACAGATGGCGGCACCGGTGGCGGAAACAACACTGGCTGTGGTAACGATGCGGCATACGCTTCGCTCTACGCCTACTCGTATTCGTCGTATTACTATGTGAACGACACCTTCACCGGTATCATGAGCGTTCAATGTGGACTTGCCAACATGACCATGACCCTTGACTACTCGATTCTTGACTCATCAAACTCCACCGTTGATTCAGGAAACATGTCCTGGATCGCAAGCAACTCAAACTATACCAATGAAATTTGGAACACGACCCTCACCCAATCAGGAACGTATGGATTCTATACTGTTCTTGGCTATTATGATGCCAACCAAACTTGGACACAACTGGATACGGACTATGACACATTCACTGTCTTGAACCAAACAAACGGTGGAGGAAACAACGGCGGAAACAACTCAGGCGGAAACAATACTGGCGGAAACAACACCGG
>JABIWF010000085.1 GCA_018701175.1 Methanobacteriota archaeon | reverse complement strand
GTTGATTCGATGATCAAATGCTTCATCCAACTCTGTCAACACGTCCGCAGCCAAACCGTAGTCTCGTTCTTCAATACGGCCTTGGCGAGCGATGAGGTGTTGTTCTCTCTCATTGAGGTCAAGGACTGAAGGTGCAGCAGGAGCAGTGTCTTCCAGTGCTATTTTCAGATATTCTGCATGCCTGCGTTGACCGGATGCTGCGAGATCCTGGGCATCGAGTTCAGGCGGCATGTACTCGTCGTCGCCGATTTCTGGTAATTTCGAATAGAGGTCGATTCCTCCATGTACTTCATCGCTGTAAACGGTGTCGACCGCCGTATTGATGAGACGCATAGCAATGTCTTCCACCTTTTCACGTTGGAGGGATTGATCTGCAGTTTTCCTTTTGAGTTGGTTTGACAACAAGGCAGTGACATCTTCTCCATCCAGTACTTCATCGCCGGACTGGAGTGCAAGGGCAACCAAATCGAAATTTGCCTTGGTTGGATGCCATCCAATGGTATCTTTGAGCACCAGGCTGGCCAACTGACTGTCGTTCATCATCAGTCCTTTCTTGATTGCAAGGTGTCGGGCATACAAGACCATGCTCGAGGATTGAGGTGCCTCGAGATGAACGGATGCAGCATGTCGGGTGAGTTCCCACAGCCGTGAAGTAGGCCAATCGTCAGGAGTGCTTTTGGAAGTGAGTAATACATGCACGCCAAGATTGAGGGCATAGTCGATCATGAGTCCAAGTTCATGTGCAAGTTCCGGATAAGCAACGCTTGAATCAATGTCGTCAATGGCAAGCAACCTTGCATTCACTAACGTGTCTTGCCATCCCTCCGGTAGCCGTTCCAAGCCTGCTAATTCAGCGCTGGTAAGCATGTACACATCCCCCTCTTGTCGGCGGAGTACTGCTTGCGCAGTAGCGTGGAGAAGATGAGTCCTTCCAGTTTGCGAGGCGCCAATAAAGAGAAGAGGGTTGAGTTGGCCCCCGGGAGAATCAACAACTGCATCTGCTGCCTGTGTCGCACGGGTGTTTTCCGGGACGTTGAACCATTGTTTGAAACTCTTGCGAACTTCAGGGCGAAGTCTCAGAGGCCATGGTCCTCCGGTTGGCAAAACCACGCTGTGATGAAACGGTGAGGTTTCTTCAGGGGGTGCTAACTCTTCAGAGAGGGCATGAGTTGCTCGGCCACGGTGGCCATCGAGTACGGATTTCCATACGGGGCTTCCATCGTGTTCCATCCCCAAGTAGGTGTCCTCAACAGGATCGATTTGCTGTTCTATGGATTCGAAAGTTCGCTGCCGCAGAGAGCGAATACGCCGTGCAGCGATGTCAGCGAGAGAATCGCCATTGGACTGTAGTTCAATTGCAGGTTTTCTTTGCTTGCTTTGTTTGCCGAGTACCCCATCAGCGACCAAGTCAAAGGTTGGCCGCTCAACGATTCCAGTTCTTTGCAGCAGAGTCCCTTGGCGACGATCGGTGACGTCGTTTTTACCCAACAATCGGTTGAGTTTGGAGTTTGATGTTTCAGAATTCGAGTCCTTCTTCGGGGTGACTCGTTCGATGCGGGTACCGCTGTGCTCGATTTTTTGTCGAGCCAGCTCAAGTGCTAGGGCGAGTTTCTCACGTCGAACGCTCATTTCTCCTTCGCCCCCGTATCCTTGCGAAGCCGTTCTCTGTCTTCAATTTCCCACACGCTGAGTTTGTCTTCAAGCGAAGGTTTTGACTGTTTACGAAACGCACCTTCTCTGCTTGGCTTATCACCTTGGCTTTGGGCCATGGCGCCTGGTCGGGCCATGTGTGGAGTCAGTGAGGTTTCCGTATCGACTGGCATCCTGTCATTGACCGCTTCAAGTGGTCTGTTGGCAAGAGGAGTTTCCGGAAGCCTGTGTTCTCGTGAATTGACATGTTGCCGAGTAGCATCCAATACTGATGAGTTCATTCGTGGAACAACTGTCATTTTTGCTACCGCTTTTTCTTGGCGGTTGGCATACTTGACAAGGCTTGACGATATTGCCTGTGGTGGTTGTCTCTTGCCTTTGTCGATCTCGCTGAGTTCTTTCGCTTCTGGCGCATTGCGGACTGCAGCAAACAGTGCGAGTTGTTTTTTGCGATTGGGGCGTTCAACGGCCTTCTTCTTTTTTCTGCGAACTTTTTGTGCTCGCCGTGGGGCAGCAGGTGGAGCGATGTACGGTTGCTGCTTACTTACTCGAGACGGTACAACTTCCTTCATATCCATTTCGATTTCGGTTGCATCGGAAGCGTGGGAAATTGATGCTGGAGCAGATGTTTGGTATGTTGTAGATTCCTGCTGCGTCGGTTTCTGAAGGGGATTGTTTTGAATTGAAACTTCATTCGATTCAGGTTCGACAGCATCTTTTTTGCTTTCGTTGTTCCATTCCTTCACTACGGAATGAAGGGATTCTGTAGCGGCTTGTACCTCTTCGGATTCGGGGGCATCCATCCCACCTTCCATTGTCCCGTAGACACTTGATTGCGGTGCGATTGGTCCGCCGCTTGAAGAAGAAATCGCTTGTTGGAGTTGTTGTTCAATCCACTGCCTCTCTTCTTCACTGGCAGGAGCGCAAAGTGGGTGGTCTAACAGAAGGTCAGGTTCAAGATTCCAGTGTTCCAATACCGATGCATCAAGGTCAGTCATGTAGCGCGAGAGGTGCTGACGAGTTGTCAAGGAGAAGGCATTGAAGTCAGCAGTTGTAAGGAACAAGTGGTCTTCTAATCGAACTCCGTCAACAATATCTCGCAGGAAATTGACGATTCGGTCGTCACCGTGTAGGCTGGAGAGATATTCTACCCCTTCCAGAACCACAACTGCACGAAGGTTTTCCCAGAGGAAAGCGTCAATCCTTCGTCGAATGTTGTCCAGACTCGGCTCGATGGATTTCTTTCCGTTGTTTTGTGATAGCCAACTGGTGGATGCGATTGGGATATTGTGCTGGACATTGAGTGATTCAACATCGTGCCGGGCAAGAACAAGTAACGGTCGTCCGTGCACAGCCAATTGGCCAGCGAGGTCGAAGAGCGGTGATGGGTCTGCAGAGTCAAAGAAGTACGCATCGCCGGGCCTGAGCATCTTTTCAAGCCCTTCGAACCGTTGCACCATTGCTCGACTGCGATGCCGAAGTGCTTCTGGTGCTTCGACAATCGTTTCCATTTCAGGGAGTCGTTCTTCGCGGCGCCAACTGCTCGTTCGATACCTTGCCTTCGACCACCATTGGTGTTCCTCTTGCTTCGTATTCGTATTTTGATCGGAATGAAAGTGGGCCTCTGGATAGAGATTGAGTACTCTGTCCATGTCAGAAAGTGGTAACTCGTGTACTGCAATCAAAGAGTCGAGTAAGGCACAATCGCTCTCGATGTCGAGTAATGCCTCGAGGGCCATACTGATTGAGTCCGTTTCGTGAAGAGCCATCATCGGCGTCCCATCTTTGAACGCAATGTGACCTATTCGTGGCATCTCCTCCTTTGGTCGGCGCTCAATTCGCAGGTAACCCGTTGTGGATAGCCGTGCAATGTCTGACGACAAAAGTTGCAATGAATCCGGTCCTCCGCGTCGGACTTCCGTAACGTCTCCTTGCGGTAATTCCACCATCTTCACTCACCCCTTCGGGGTGATGCTTACGAGACACTTCTTGAAAGGTCCGGCTCGTTTCATTCATCCGAAGTGATTTAGTCACTTCGACGTTCGAGCCGATAACCAAGTTGACACGGTTCTCTAGACGAATTACCGTGAAGTTGAAGGAGTACACACAGATGGTTCATTATGAGCGAGCGTCACGAGGAATTGTCCTTGGAAATGCGGCGGTTTAACGCTCTTCCAATTGCGAAACCTTTCACGATCCGCTTTCTAGGTTCTCTTGTCGTGTATGAACTTGCGGTTCTTCTGTTGTTTCGCCTACTGCTTCCTTTTGTTGAGTACACTTTCCTTCTGTTCCTCTTCATCATCGGTCTTTCCATAGGTGGCGGTTTCTACCTCCGCCATCGTTCTCCAATGCTCAATGTTCCCTTGGCCGTGAATATGAACCACCCATTCATGAGCGATGCTGAACTTGGCAACGCGACGGTTATGGTCCAATTCTCTGATGGAATGTGGGCCGACATCGGCGCTGGTAGGGTACGTCTGACGACGGATGAGTTGATGGGAGGGGCGTTGCTCATACGAGACGACGACAACTACACCGGTATTGGTCATTTTAGCAACCTTGAGCCATCGCATCCTTGGCTGAAGCGCTATGTGATTCTCATCAATCAAGCCATTGCATTGAGAGACGCAGTGAACGGTGATGAAGACACCATTGAAGATGCTCGTAACCGTGAAAGCATTGACTATGGATTACTTGAACGCTCTTGGTTAGAAGTCGATGAGAATTTAGAAATTGAACCGGACGGCATCTTCAGCAAACTGCGAAGAGACTAAATTGCTATTTTTGAGGCCTCATAGGCCTTTACATTGAAAACCTCTACTCTCTCGGAGAAGCGTGGAAACATCAGCACGATGGCAGGGGCGCCTCGACGCTTTGGGCTCTAAGGAGCGTGAAACGCTGCTCGGAACCTCCCTTTCCCGTCGCTTCACTCGCTTGCCATTATGGCTCTCTCATCCCTCAAATATTTCCGCATTTTACGGCTTCCTGGTTTCACTTGCATTGATTTTGCCCTATCGGTTTGCACAGGAATCAGACAGCTGGCTCACCAACTGGATTTTCCATTCCGCTTTGATAATGGTGGCATGTCTGCTGCTCGGGATGCTTTCACTCATCATTATTCGATTTACAAAGCGGTTTCCGGTAACACCTCCACGATACATACTCTATCCCATGCCGTTTATTGGGCTGGCATTGCTCACCATCTCCCTCACTGAGATGCTGGAACTTCCTTCAAGCCTGATTTGGCTTCTTCTCCTTCTCCCTGGTCCAATGTATGTCCACCTTTCATGGGCCCCACGTTGGCGCCTTTTATGCCAACTTGAGGACAACCAAAATCCGTTTGAGGGCCTCGAATCTAATTATAACGAGCAATTGAACGATGCAGAAGAAATTGCAGACGGTGATGAAGAACTCCTCTCTGTCGTCAATGCACTCGAAGATGAATGATTTACTGCACTCCTAGCCTTGCAGCCGAATGTAATTCACTTGACTGACTGCGACCAATTTGCCATTGGTATCGTACAAATCAGCATGGGCGAGACACATTGTTCGTCCAACTCGGACAACATGGGCTTTGCATACGACGTCGGTGTGGCACGGTCGTAGAAATCGGATGTTAAAATCTGTAGTTGCAACAAGTGATTCGGCACCAATTTCAGTCAAAATCGACCAGCATGTGACGGTATCTGCGATTGTTCCGAGCATTCCTCCATGGAACGTTTCGTAGATTCCATCCCACTGCGTGTGACGCGGGACCATTGCTTCACAACTGCCCTTTTCCAGTTTGAGAATCTTCATTTTGAGGGTGTCGACAATCGGAATGGATTGAATCCTTTGGTCGAGCGCCAGTAGTTGTTCGTCGCTCAGAGTATCACTTTTCACAGTATCACCTCAGATGAGATCGAGTGTCGGTCCAACTTTTTCAAACAAGCGGAGAACTTCATCAAGGTCTTCACGTGTAAGGCCTGCAGACATTTGGGTACGGATACGAGCCTTGTCTCTAGCGACCATTGGAAACACGATGGCACCTGCCATGACACCCTCTTCTCCAAGTGCTTTGGTCATCGCCTTCGCGACGCTTGAATCTCCGCACATTACTGGGATGATTGGTGTGACTGAATCGCCAGTGTCGAAACCGAGTGATTGCAGTTCCTTGCGGAAATAATCGGTGTTTTCCCACAGCCGAGCATGGTGCTCAGGTTCGTCCATGAGGACTTCAATCGCAGCTTTTTGAGCAGCAGCGACGCCAGGCGGTTGAGAACCTGAAAGAAGCCATGAGCGTGAATGATTGAGGGCGTGGGTACGAGTCATCTCAGTACCAGCAAGGATACCTCCTTGGACACCCAAGGCTTTGGAGAATGAACCTGTTTCAAAATCGACCTTGCCTTGCAAGTTGAAATGAGCTACAATCCCTGCTCCTTTCTCACCGAGAACACCTTCACCGTGGCAATCGTCAACGTAGACCATAGCGCCGTATTCTTCAGCCAATTTATTCACTTCATCGAGCGGAGCAATATCTCCATCCATTGAGAACACGCCATCGGTAATGATCAGTTTACGGTCTGAACTTTCGTGCGCTTTCAGTACCGCTTCAAGTTCGCCCATGTCGTTGTGTGCATAGACTCCCCGGCTTGCTTTCGTAAGTCGGACGCCATCGATAATCGAGCCATGATTCAATGCATCACTGATGATGACATCTTGTGGTCCTGCAACCAATGTTGGTATGAGTCCGACGTTGACGGTATAGCCTGCAGAATAAATCAGTGAGGCTTCAACTCCCTTGAATTCAGCAACTTTCTTTTCAGCCTCAAGATGTATGTCCATTGTTCCAGCAATGGCTCGAACACTTCCGCTTCCTGCACCGTATTTTTGTGTTGCATCAAGCATAGCCTGTTTGACTTTGGGATGGGTTGTTAGGTTGAGATAATTATTCGCAGACAGCATGATTGTAGGTTTTCCGTCCATTTGACACCGGGGTTCGTTCGGACTTTCCAAAGTGGGTGGTTCCCAAAGCAGTGATTTTTCTGACAATTCGTCAAAACGTGTTTTCATCCAAGACATGTCTCCGGGCATATGGTCTCCTCATACCAACGCAATACCTCGACATTCAAGTTCTTTCGGGCTTGAAGTTCTCATGCCCTGCACGCAACCATGCACTCAAAAAGGAAGTGCCGTTGGGCGTGTTATGCGCCTTACGGGTACAGTGAGCAGTGGATTGGGGCGAGCCCACATTTTCATGGCCCAACCTCACTATCAAGAACAGTTCAAACAACTTCTCGGTGGCACTGCTTGGCCTGGCACGCTGAATCTTACGATTGAAGGTCAAGACCTCATCAATTATATCGCCCTACGTAAGAAATCTGGTATTGATACTCTTGATGCAACCGACAGCGATCGAGAAGCAGCATCATCCATCGACGTTAGCATGCATGAATCTCACAGAATTCGAGGTTTCTTGCGAGATGGCGTTTCGTTTGGTGGTGCAACTGCTTTTTTGGCCGTACTTGAGTCAGGTGATTCCACCGTTGAATGTGCTTTACTCATTCCAGATTTAACTCGACATACTGATGTTGTTGAAGTGATTGCATGCTCGTTCTTGCGCGAAAAGCTTGCCCTTGTCGACAACGACATCATTCAAGTTCTTCTGAAGTGAATGACTTGTGCTTGACAATTGGTAACTCACCAAGTTCAGCCCATTCGTGGTAGAGAAGACTCTTCATTTCGTGGCGAGCACCGTCTCTCCAGCGTTTTCTCATCGTTCGTTCTACAGCAGGACCGGATGGAGGTGCGGTAAAGCAGTGAATCTCGCTTTTTGATGAAGGGAGTTTCATTTCATCCCAGTCCACGCCCCAAAGGATGAGCCAGTCAGCTGGTGCTACACCAAAATCAGCTTCCATCTCTGGATTCTCAATCGCTTGTTTAACGTCATAAGGTGATATTTCTCCTATGCTCATCCTGTGCAGTGCCATTGCCGTCCGGCGAACTTGATTCCATAGGAATGCCTCGCCAATGATTTCGAATCCAACCGTTCTGCCATCGATAACCCATGGTTTGCATGACAGAATTGTCCGCATTGGATTTTTTCCTTCTTCAAGGCGAGCAAAATTAGTAGCGTTGTATGTTCCTTCAAACATTTGAAGCCATTCGGTAAACACTTCGCCGGGGTACTTCCAAAACTCGAGTCCCTCAAGTCTGTAGCGATACACACGGTGATTTGCCATACGCGGATTCCAATCTTCGTCAACTTGTTTCACATCAAGGAAGGCAATGTCCTTTGGCAGTCGGTCATCCAATGCACGTATCATTTTCCGAGGAGTTAGGGCGCTCCACAACTCCTCATCGAGATGAACCACTCCGCCGTTGAGACGGACGTGAACGCCTGCATCGGTTCTGCTCGACAACACTAAATTGTGTTCTTTCGATGCTGGGTCGAGCCATTTCAGGCTACGAAAAACACGAATCAGTTCACCTTGAACAGTGATAACATCCGGTTGGACTTGACTGCCGTGGTAACCGTCGCCGAGGTAACCGATGCGGAATGCAAGACGAACACTCTGGTTCGTCATTTCCTCGCCTCACTCTTCACGTAGCAGCATTTCTGCTGCCTCTTCAGGGGAGTAACCCAATCCGCCAACGGACCAGATGAGAGCCTGCTTCAACCATGGTTGAACCATTGGGTTCTTCTTGCTCGGGTCCATCACTTCGATTGCATCGACAATATTCCGACTTGCGGTAAACAAGACTTCATCGACTGGAATATCTTCGATTTCAAGACGTCGTGCATAGCGTTGGAATTCTTTAACGGCGACAGGGATTCTACGGCATTCGAGTGCGAATGTAGCGAAGTCTCCTATGTATTCCATGTTTTCTTCGTCCAACTGCATGGCTTTTTTGTAAGCCATCATTATTTTTCCACCGGGGATGACATCGTCTTGCGCCTCAGCGTTCTTCATGTTTGCAAACTCTGCGTACATGTGGTGAACTTGGGCGTTGGTTTTGTTGCTGCCCATCAGAGCATCGAGTTCTTCGAGGGCACCATCAAGGTCGCCACCACGCAATTTTTCAATAGGTCCTTGCAGTACTTCTTCGTCGCTCATTGTTTCGCCTCAAGCAGATGGAGTGGCAAACACTTTTTGAAACGCTCGCCGAATCAATTTGGTTGTTCAATCTTCAGATGTGGACACAATAGTGTCCTTGAGGTCCCGAAGTAGGTTTGATTGGCTGTGTTCCTTGTGCTTTTCGTTGAGGAGTGCCTTTGCATTAGCCCAGTTGCGAATATTGTACATGCAATGTTTTGGGTCTGCACGAACGGTGCGAATTGTTCGCTGGTAGGTGAGCAGTCCAATCACGGAGCGCAAAATACCTTTGCCAGCTTTCTCTGCCACAGAATCTCCCTCTTTTTCTGTTGTCCCTGGTATGGCGCCTGCGATGCCAGGTCCTGTGCTTTCTTCGACGATTCCAACTCCAGAATCCGTCAATATTGTGACGGTAGCAAATCCGAGGAGTGTGCCGGTAGGAGTTCGTTCAACCAAGACTTCCGAGATACGGTCGAAAAGAATTCGTCGGTGAGATCTGGAAAGCAGGAAACTGTGTTCGAAGATTACAGCATCAGTGGTAACTGCGTAGTGAAAACTTCGCTGATAGTAGTAGGTGAGTGCCATGTAGATGGAGACAAACCCAAGACCAAAGAGGCTGTAGCTGTATTCACCGATTGGTATGAAGTCGCCTATTGGCTCATCCATCCACAGGTCAGTGATCCAATACAGTACATCATCCATTTGAATGACCAGCGGCGTTAGAGAAATGATGAGTAGGCCAATGGTGACCCAGCGGCCAGATGTTGAAACATTGACCAACCTGTTCATCCAAGTGATAAATAGCATGATGAACACAAAGCCAAATGGATATTTTTCGCCACCGGTTAAATCAATCATGAACAGGGCAAACTTGACAATACCACTGGATTCTTCATCCCCTAAGGAGTTTGCATTGTCAAAGATGAAGTGTATGGCGAGGACTAAAATCCCAAGGAGGTACATTCCAAGGAAGGCAAAAGTACTCGGGCGTTTGGTAAGAAGAACTTCCTCGCCAGCAATGAGGCGAAATTTCTTGGCAAGCCGCGCTTGTTCTGCTTCCTTCTTGGCCTCATCCGTGGTGTGGACATCGGCTGGGGGCGTATCTGCGGCATCGGATTCTTCGCTCATTGCAATCTCTCCTCTTTCATGTCTATCGCTCCTCGCACATAATACCTTGCCCATTGTACTGTGGTACGGTATGGAATGTGATTCGGGGTGGAAACCGTCAGTGAAGCAATCCCCAAGAGTGCTCAGCGTTTCCTCGGGCCCACTCATAGTCAGATTCCTTACGAACGCCAAATTCGTCACGAATGCGTAAATATTCCATTTCAAGAGGATATTCGTTGTATGTGAGGTGCGATTTGAGACCTCCCCTTGTTGGCTGGTTGAAGGTCCAATGTGCTCGTTCAATTGCTTTCACACGTAACTCAATTGTTGTCCTACCGTTCCACATCTTAATTTCAAAAACTGGAAGCGGCGCTCCAGGTGAATGTCCATGCTCACCTTCGGTGAGGTTTGAAGCGGTCTTCAGTATCGTTACATTTGTGAATTTCTCACTCCGCTTGTTCACCGGGTCATGGAAAAGACCGCCTTGAGAT
>JABIWF010000081.1 GCA_018701175.1 Methanobacteriota archaeon | reverse complement strand
GACACCGCAAGGGGTTTGCACGTCATACGATTGCCTTGTAGGCTGCCCTATGAGTCCGACGCGCCACCAACTACGCCACCCCGGCTTATCTCTCGCCTGTCGCGTTCCCCATTTCAACCATACGGATGAAAAGTGATGTAAAATCACCGTAGCCTTCATGCACTCCACGCCTCACGGAGGGCTATGGTAGACCTCAATACTGCTATGGCCGCCGCTGCTGGTGATCGGCAAAAGCGTATGGCGGATGAGGGCAAGGAGCGTAAAAAGCGTCGAAGTGGTAGCGACCTTGGTCTCGAGGCCTTCGACCCCGTCAAGCACGTCACGAAGGAAAAAGCCGAAACGGTCTCAATGTGGCTGGTTATCGGTTTCTCCGTTCTCGTATCCTTGCTAATGCGATATGTGCTCATGCCTCGCACTACCGTTGAGAAATCCGATATTCTCTATTTGGCCCCTTTAGCAGCAATCGCCCTTATTCCTCAAGTTCATCGTATTGTGTTGCCTGAATCATTGAACGAAGTGTACACGAAAGGTACCTGGTTCAAGGCAGGTTTCCTTCACACATTCACTTTTTTGGCAATGGCATTTTTGCTCGTTAATCCCCCTCTGGGTGATATTGTTGCGCCACAACTTGCTGACAAGTGGGTGGTTGTGCAGGACGATAACGGTGAGCTCAACTTTTCTGAGATGAAAGGGGCTTCTTCGTCACTCACTTGGGAAGTCGATTCGAGTACTGGCCTTTCGGGGGATATTTGGCTGTTGTTCGGTCTCGCCGATAATCTCAATGTTGAAGGAGCGAATGTGTCCATTGAACTTACCAACAATGCCGGTAACGACCTTCAGAAGACGAACGACCTCAACTTTTGGGACACTCACGCAGAATCTATTGAGAACAATACGACGTCAAGCAAATCCATTTCCAAATTGATTCCTCATGGTGACCTTGACCAACGATTCGCCCTCTTACTTGGTACGAACTTGGCAGTGGGGGAGCATCAAATCACTGTGAACATCATTGAACAGGGTGACCCTTGGGAAAACACTCGCAAGTATATTTGGAACCTACTCGTCGTCGAAAAGTTGCCTGAAGCCGAAGCTTCATGACAGCATGTCGCTGTGGGCAACGAGTATTCTGTTTAACAGACGGCTGATCCTGTGAATGTCACGCTGCTCTTGCGTTTGTTTCTGTAGTTGTCGTACTCGTAAATGCCTCACGAGCGGGGCAGCAGCGGTCCAGCACATCAAGTCCAGAGAACGGTTCAGTAGATTGGTCATGATGCTGGGTGAAGGTGCACCCATGGAGTGATTTCTTCACGCCCGTAATGTGAAAGTGAAAGTGAAATTAATCACGCAGATGAATGACTAAGCGTGCTGTGAGCGCATCCAACTGAATCTGCTCGCCGCCGCCTTCGACCAATCTGTAATCGACTTCAGCCATCCATTCTGTCATGTCCAGTTTGGCATCCTCTGTGAGGAAGTCTGCAGTGTACAGTTCACGGTGGAGTTGATTGACAAAGTCAGTTCCTGCAAGTCCATACTTGTCAAGCAATTCCCTCAATCGACGCCGTGCAGCATGGAATCCGTCGTCTCGACAAGCCATGAGATATTGGTGGAGTGCTTCTGGTGGAGCTGTTGCTGAAGTCTCATAGATGAGGTCGCGACTGATTTTCATGTCCAAGGCTGCAGCAACCTGTAATCCTGTCAATGCCTTTCGCAAATCACCCTGCGAGATACGCGTCAATGCCTCACCAGCATCATCGGCAAGTTCTACACCCTCTGCTTCTGCGACATGGTGGATTTGAGCATTGACATCAGCGTCAGCCAACGGCCTAAATCTAAACACAGCACATCGTGATTGAATGGGTTCGATGATCTTCGAGGAATAATTGCATGAGAGAATAAACCGGCATGTTTCGGCGTACTGTTCCATAATACGTCGCAGAGCGCCTTGAGCGTCATTGGTCAGTGCATCGGCTTCGTCAAGGAAGATAATTTTGAAGCTCGCTTGGCCGTAAGGTGCCGTTCGTGCAAACTGCTTCACCTTTGTTCGGATACTTTCTAATTTTCGTTCATCTGAAGCGTTCATTTCCAGCAGATTACGACGATACTCTGGCCCGAATACGTCCTTGGTGAGTGCCATTGCGGCGGTTGTCTTACCTGTTCCCGGTGGGCCTGCAAACAGCAGGTGTGGGAATTCCTTTTTCTCGGAGTAGATTGTCAATCGCTGTACTACCGCTGCTTGGCCACGGATTTCAGTGACGGACTGAGGTCGGTGCCTTTCAACCCACAGTTCACTCATGGACTGGTGTCGTTGCCGAGCCTCCTTGAACATTCTCCTCGCCAACGAAGAGATTCAGACTGCATTTGCCCAACTTTTTCATTCTCTCAACAGTGATGCGTAATGTGTTTTCATGACGCTCAAGCGAAAAGACAGTATATGGAGGTGGGCTTGAAGGCTTTGAGCCCCATGCTACGCGAGACAGCCCCCCGCCGAACCGCTTTGACCGTCTTCCTTGTCTTGATGTTCCTGTTCGCAGATTTACTACTGCCTCAGTCTATCGATTTTGAACAGGAACTTGACGATGAACCTCGTATATCTTACGTCACTTCAACGGATACAGTACTGTCTGATACCTACATCATGGAGGCAAATCCTTCAAACAACTACAATGCATCTGCAACAGGTTTTCTTGGAACTTCTACGGCTGGATACGAATCAAGAATACTACTTGATTTTGCAATGAATTTTTCGTCGGCAGACTCGATACAGTCGGCAACTTTGAACATTGCTTGTGATGCAAGTACTTCATCTGCGGCAACAATGAACATTTATGCGGCATCATCGAATTCATGGAATTCGAGCACAGTCACCTGGTATCAGTTCGATATGGGTATGCCATGGGGCGACGCAGGTGCAGATGGTGCAAACGACCGAAGTTCTTGGGAGCCGCCTTTCAGAGCGATGACCAATGGCACATATTCGCTCAACGTCACAGCGTTCGCACAGGAAGCTGCCTCGAACAACGAATCCCATTTTGGCGTTCTGCTTTCAGGTCTTGGTTCACACTTTGAGTGCAAGATGTCAGAATCATTCCCAGTAACTGATCGTCCCGAACTCGTCATGGTGACCTCCTCAACTGCAGCCGGAAACGGTGGCTCAGTTACCTCCAACTTTGCTACAGATGGAATGCCATTGATGTCGGGCGGCCTCGTCTTGGCGGCCGATACAGCTCCTACTCTGTCCTATGAGTCACTCATTGGGGCGCATGTGGAATTCCAACTTTCCCTCGATTCTACTTTCAAAGATTACAACGACTTGGATTGGCATTATTCAACACTCATGGACAGTTTCTCAACCACAAGTTCCAGCGGAACATACACCGTACCATCATCCGACCGTTTCGATAACGGAACTCGTGTATTCTACCGAGTTCGAAGCGTTGATACAACCGATACACTCAGCGAATGGTCGACAACCGAAAGTTTCCTTCTGCCGTCTCACACTGTGACTGACAACGGCGACGGTACGGCCAGTATCGAAGTCACTCGTAATCAGTTGGGCGATGTCGGTACATTCATTGAAGACTCGTACTCGAACGAACTGAGCAAGAATACCGAGTACGGTTCTGACAGCACACTACAAACCAGCGTAACTTCGAACAAGGAGTCACTCATCCATCTTCGAATGGATTTGAGCCTTCTTGGGCTACCATCAAACGCAACCATCATTGATGCTCAACTGAACTTGACTCGTGATTCGTCATCCAACAACCCGATGCTTTCGATGCACGAAATGGAGTCGACATCTTGGGTTGAGTCCGAGTTGACATGGAATCGTGAATCAAACGCAAACGGATGGTCTGATGGAGGACGCGTCTATTCATCGATTGCTTCTGCGACTGGATTCAACGGTACGCAGACCAGTGATGACTATGGATTTGGATTCACCGATGTTGCACAGTCTTGGCTTGAAAGCGGTGATACCAATGCTTCCGAGTTCTTGATCACGGCACGTGGTAAGGACGAAGCATACTCGACGACAGGCACCAAGAGTATCTCGTTTTTCAGCACCGAAGCATCTCTTGAGGACGATCAACCCTATGTCTACATTCACTACGGATTGAACTCGGGTAATCAACTCTCATCGGTGGTACTCACTGGGCCGGCCGAAGATGCAGCAGTTTGGAACCAGTCTGGCCACAACTTCACCGCAAACCTCACTCCTTCGATAACTTGGACTCCGTCGACTTCCAACAGTGAAATGATCTTGCAGATGGCGACCGATGAACAATTCCGAAATGTAGTTTTGACATCCAATACCGGCATAGAAAGCGACTTCTCTCCATCCGATGGAATTCTCAACATGACAGGTGAAAACACCCTTGCTGCAGGAAATATGTATTTCTGGAGGATGGCTTACTTGGATTCTGACGGAAGATACGGACCATGGTCCTCATCCAACTTCTTGGTGAGTTCACTCGAAAGTACATGGCTTGGTGGTGAGCGCTCAGAATTTAGAATGAAGCACGGTAATGGGACGACGGATGGCCTGTACCCCGAATGTCTCGATACCTACATCGACAGCGGCACACCAAACCAAAATTACGATGAAGAATCGAAACTTCTCGTTTCTTACAACACCTACCCAATTGAAGCCATGACTCTACTCAATTGCAACCTGCGTTCTAATCTGCTGCCCGCTGGCTACGCTGTTGAATCGGCTCAACTCTCGATGGTCGTCGCTAATACACCTTCGAATTCACCTCGAGTCGCCGTATGGGAAAGCACCCAAAGCAATTGGACCGATAGCGGTGCCACTTGGAATTCTTACGATGGTACAAACTCTTGGGCTACTGCTGGAGCGAAAGGCTCCGAGCGCTCTTCACTGCTCGATTCAATTCAACTCGATTCATCGTATTCAAACGGCGACCGTATCTCTTGGAACGTTACATTGGGCGTTCAAAACGCAATGCGACAAAACAGCAGTGCTGACTTCATGATTGGAATACTTGGAGTCGGCTCGGGTTCAAACCGTGAAGTCCAACTTTATCCTGGATTTGCTGCGGATGTTCGCAAACCGGAATTGACCTTCGTTTATGTCCCAGGTTCAAACGTTGTACCTGTCGATCCATCTCCAGTCTCACCGCTCAACGGCTCATGGTCTATGGGCACCGGTGTTGACCAAACACCGATTAAGCGACCAACGCTGGAGTGGTCCTTTGGAAACGCAGCTGGTGTTGCTGGCTGGGCAGTTCAACTCGATACCGCTGATTCATTCGATTCAGCATCTCTTCTCACGCGCACCTCATGGAACGATGGTGGCTTTGACTCAACCAACTTCACTTACACGCCAACCTCTGATTTGGACGATGGTGCAACATGGTACTGGCGAGTTCGTGCAATCTCCGCAACCAACCAAATTGGTAACTGGTCGAACATCTTCACCTTTTCAGTGCCAGACCTTACCACTTGGCAAACCTGTGCTGACGGCTCATGTGCATCTGTCGAGTTGCATCACAGAGAGGCCATGCCTGATCTGAATTTGCCGAATTTTGTTGACACCTATGTCATACAGTCTGGCTCAGGCTCATCCAATACTTACGACACATCGACTCAACTGAAAGTTGGCGCAACCAGCAACAATGTGCAAGCGCTCTCTCTCCTTCGAATTCCATTGAATTCTCTTCCGCAGCCAACGAATGCTCGCGTTACTGGTGCTGAATTGAATTTGTATTCTGAGTTTTCATCAGCGGTCGGCGAACCAATCGCTATCCGGCCAGTACTCCAAGCGTGGAATACTTCGGCGAATGGCCTTATGTTTGACGGCGTGAACAACTGGTCGCAAGCAGGAGGGCGTGGCCTTGGAACCGACCTTGGTGCTTACGTCGACCTGCAGGATTCGGTTGCTTCAGGATGGATGAATTGGGATGTCAGTGAAGCCGTTCAAGCAGCACTGGCTGCCGGCTCGTCGACGCTTTCCTTAGCCATTTACGCTTCGAACGACATCACTTCGTACTCCAATGGACCCAATGTGGTGACCTTCACTTCGACGGACGGAACATCTGCTCAGCATCCTTGGCTGAACCTCACATGGTCGAACGGTACAGGAACTGTTCCAGCCACATCCGGCATAAACGCTGGTCCAGCGAACGATTCCGTCTCATGGGATTCAAGTTCGCATGCATTGCTTGCAGATGAAATGCCTCTTTTCTCATGGAATTATCCTTCATCGGTTGCTGCTGACGCATGGCGAATACACATTTTTGCTGACTCTACGGATGATATGGCAGGTCGCTACACTTTTGATTCACGTGATGATCCTGACTTGTTCGATTTGCCAAACAAGACATTCCAACCGTCTTCCCCAGTTGACTACTCTCCGACGATTCGGTGGACCGTACAACCAATCAAGCTCGGTATGATTGGCCCTCAAAGCACCTCAACTCTCTTCCACGTTCCAGATGTTGATTCAGCTGTAGTTGACGCTACACATGCATGGGTATCTCTCCAAGAAGGGGCGATGGTCGAAGGAGAAGGATATCCAATGATTACATTGGATACAACACTTGACGGTGGCAATATTTTCAACAACAACGGGGCTTCAGCAGGTCTTCTTGTAGGCCGTAGTCCATCGAACAGTTTGCTTCGGACCAGTTCACTTATCGAAATAGATTTCTCGTCTTTCCCACTGCCAGCAGTTTACGAAATTACGAATGCGACATTGACACTTACTGCTTTTTCTGGAAGCGGTGAAGTTTACGTGACTGTTTCAGAGATGATTACCAACTGGGATGAGTCATCGAGTTGGGCTTATCCAGGTAACAATTCTACCTCATGGGTTGGAGTAGGCGCATACCAATCCGCTGACTCTATGATTCCTGAGACACAGGGCTTTTGGATGAATGAAACGACGGATTTTGAAATCAATGTCACTTCCATGCTTCAACATGCTGTTGAAAGAGGTCAAGAGAGCCTGAATATTCTTCTGCAAGCTGAAGACGCTTTCGGAGCCGTTGCAGGAACATACTATATCGCCAGCAGCGAGAACTCAGCCATCGATGAGCGTCCAAAACTCACGATTGGATACGAACTCACATCACCATGGACTCCAACAAGCCCCACAAACCTCGAACCCCTTGATGGGTCCACACTTTGGAACCTTTCGTCTTCGATACCCGCTGGAGCAGAAACTGTGGAAAACAATTGGACCTCATCTGATTCAAATCAAACGCAGTGGGTTCTTTGCGGTGCGTTCAATACGAGAATGACTGAAGGCCTTGAATGTTTTAATTCCACCGCACTCTCCTATGATTCGGACCTCGACATCACTTGGGATGCTCAAAACCTCTCTGTTTTCATTGAGGGTCTTGAACAGGCTGACGAATGGAAGTATTGGAGAGTCCGTGGCGACCAAGATGGCCGGATTGGTCATTGGTCTACGGTTCATAAGTTCCGTATTCCCGACGTAAAACCTTCTGATGCTTCATCTGATGGAGTCGGAAATTACTCGGTAACGCTCTCACGTGGTTCGCTCTTTAGTGAGACTGGTCTCCTTCCAGCAGTTCCTGATGCTGAAATCTCATCCTCGGCAACAACCTCTCTTGGTTTATCGAACCAGCTGAACATCGGAACTTCTGCATCAGGCACCGGTGAAAGTCAAGTTCTGCTTGAATTCGATTTGAGTTCGCTTCCATGGCCAGCGGCAATAACACCGACATCGATGCTTCTCAGTTTGTACCGTACCAGTGTGACCGGTACATCAGCAACAACTGTGTCAGTACATGCATGTTCGCCGTTTGTTGAATCAACGGTAAACTGGAACACAAATGTGCCGTGTCTGAACAGTGAAATTACTCGTTCGACTCTCACACTGAGCCCTGCTTCTGGTTGGGCTTCTTGGGATCTGACAAGTCTAGCGCAGAGCAACATTGCAAATGGAAACCTCACCATGACCGTCCTGCTGAAGACTGTTGGTGCGCCTGCGACAAGCCATGCCTTCTACTCGTCAGATGGAAGTAATTCACTTCTAAGACCGAAACTCGTTATCGATTATGTGGACAATGTAAACGGCGTACTACCACCTGCTCAACCAACACTTAACACGCCACAAGATGGTTCAGTACTCTACAATGTGTCTGGCTCAGTTCTCGAATCGAACGACCGTCCAGTTCTTGTGTGGTCTCCAGTATCGGGAGCGACTGGCTACATTCTGACCATCGCGAATGAAACTGGTGTTGTCAAATACAATTCATTGGATTCCTCTGAAATTACCGGAACGACCTTCCGATTTGCCAACTCACTTCCAAGCGGTGAAGTGTTTACATGGTGGGTTCAAGGCATTAACCAATCCATACCTGGGCCGTCTTCATCACGATGGACTTTCGCTATTGGCGCTCCAAACCATGTCGATAACGGTGATTTAACTTTCACATATACTTTCCAAACGGGCAGTGAAGTCTCACAGTTTGGACACACCAATATTCGCGAAACACACCTCAACGAGGCAGAACCAACGATTAATTTCGGTGATTCCAGCATTGTTGAACTTGGAACTGGCTTTGGACCAAACTCTGGTATGCAGTCTCATCTCACCTTTGCTTTGGATAATGGACAAGTTCCTCTCGCTGCGTATTCAAACATTCATTCAGCAAGCGCAGGATTCTACCTTGATTCTTGGACAGCAACCGGTGGTGCAACAGAGATGACATTCAGCGTCCATCGAATTATCAACTCCCAATGGGCACAATACTCGTCAACTTGGAACGCATCATCAAGTTCTGCTTCTGGCGCATGGGGTGCACCTGGGATGCAGGCGGGCGTTGATTACGATGCCACGCCAATCTCAACGTTTGTTGAGTCGAACTTGAATGAGAACCGATGGATTTGGTTCGATATTGGTGTGAGCGGTATGCTCATCGATAACGACAACTCCTGGATTATCATCGGAACTCCAAATCAGGGGACTCTCTTAGGAGAGTTCTATTCAAGCGAATATTTGATTTCCAACATGCGTCCTAAGATTATGCTCAACCACACGAATGTAACGACAATTTCAGTTTCTCCGACCGCACCTACGACGGACGCTGACACAAGTGTATCGTTCTCGAATGTTGTGTACGACCATCTTAACATGGCAGTTGGTGCTCCAATCGTCTGGAGTGCAAGCAACGGCTCTATCACACAAGCTGGTGTTTTCACGCCGTATGCAACAGGACAACACACCGTCTCAGCATGCTTTGGCATCATTTGTACCAGTGAAACAGTAACGGTCACACCCGGTACGCCTGTTGAATTGGTCGTGACACCTGAGTCGGCAACAATTACTGCAGATCAATCCTTGCAAATCATGGCATATGTTGTCGATCAATTTGGTAATACTGTGCCTGGTCAGACCATTGCCTATCTTCCAAGCAACGGAAGCATGGACTCGTCAACTGAAGGTTTATTCTTGCCGGTAGGGGCTGGAACTCAAACCGTCGATGTGACCTGGAACGGTGTCATGATGACGCCGCAGACCATCTCAGTATCTATTCTTGTTGAGACTGGTATTCCGGCATATTTCGTTCTCGAGGGTTGTCAAGGTACTGTTCCCGCTGGAATTCTTTGTGCAGTCACGCATACGCTTTACGATCAATTTGGAAACGAAATCATCGATGACTCGGAGGCTGGAGACTTCACGTGGACAACCACGAATGGTAATTACAGTGAGACAACGGATGAGTACTTCCCAGACCACGTCGGTGATTGGTACCTCAACTTGACATCGACTTCCGGTGCTTACGGCTCATTGGCAATCAGCGTCGGTCATGGTCAAATGGCAAGTCTCGAATTGGCTGCTTCGTCAACATCCATCACAGCAGATGAACAAGTTTGGATTAACACGACTCGCATAGACATCCGTGGAAACCGACTGCCAGTTCTTCTTGAACTCGACAACTGGATTACTCCACAGGACAGTCAATTGTTACCTGGTGCCCCAGCGATTTGGTCACCGACCTCTCGCGGTGCTAAGATTATTCAGGCCACGTACGAAACGATAACCTCTGAAATTACCATCACCGTAGAAGAAGGTGCAATTGTTTCGCTTATCCTTCTTGTCGATAATGATGCAGCAACTTGGGAACATTTCGAAATCACAGCAGACGATCTATTCGAGGTGAAGGTCAAAGCTTACGACCAAAAGGACAACCGTTGGATTGTATCTGCGAATTGGAGTTTGACTCATCCGGAATTGACCTCACAATCTGCTCTGGAGCAGGTGCAAGGAGACGAGACCACATTTGTTCCATATCTCGCTTCAACTGAACACTACACCATTACCGCCGCATATTACGATGGAGTCACTTTCCATGAGGTGAGCATCAATGTTACAGTTGCACACGGCGATTTGAATTCAGTCACGCTTACTGCAACCGGCAGCGATGGCTTAGCAAACACAGTCTTCGACATTACTTCTGATGAACACATCGACTTTACATCGGCTCTCGCCGATTTGGACATGAACCCAATCGACCCTTCAATTCTTGAATGGTATCTCAAGAACACCGACACCGGTGTCTCTACCGTAATCACCGATGAATTGGTTGCGAACAACATGCGCTGGGATGCTTCTGCGGTTGGCAATTGGTCGATTTCAGCATCTGCTATTAGCGACTCAGGATACAACATCAGCGACGCTGTTGCCGTTTCAGTCGTTCATGGTGAGGCTGTCAATGTGAATGCAGAACTCGATACCACGACCCAAACAGCAGGAGAAGAAATCACCATGGTTGTTACCGGAACTGATTCAGATGGCAACACATTCCCACAAATTGTAGAATGGTTGGAAAACGATGTAACAGTTGAGAACATCACAGCCGGGGAAAGCGAAGGGACATATGTCTACTTGGCCACCACAGCCGGTGAACATACGCTGAAGTACACGACAGGGTCCACAGACTCTACGCTTGCAATCACTGTTGAAGCACAACGTATCGTTGATTCATTGGATATCCAAATATCCTCACAATCAGTTGACCAACTCTCGAACTTTACGGTTACCGTCAAAGCCTTTGACATGTATCTCAATCAAATTGAAGTCCCACCGAGTGCGGATGTAGACGCCACAGGTCGAGCTGAAGTATCGCAGCAAGGGCCTGGCGTTTGGAACGTTATCACGCTTGATGATGGCACAGTAACGGTGACGATTACCGCAGGTAAAGTCTCAGAAGAAAGAAACATCGAAGTTGAAGGCAACTTTGGTGGATTCTTCAAGGCAGGCGGGCCACTCTACTATGTTGGAGCAGGACTTCTCGGAATTGTTAGTATCGTCATTGTCGGGCTATTAATCTCCATGCTTCGTGGAGGCGAATCCGGATACGACGACGACGATGATGATTACGACGACGACGATGACGACGATTCAGACGCCCCTCGAGGTGCAACGCCAGGTCCAACAGGTCCTGCACCTGCCTCAGGCCCAACCGGTCCTGCACCAGGTCCATCAGGCCCCGCTCCAGAACAGAAGGAAGTGCCAGAAATTGTGCAAGAAGATACGGCATGGCAAGTTGACCATCGAGTCGACGAGGATGGCACGGAATGGGCAGAGGATGAAAATGGCACATGGTGGTATCGCCAAGAAGGCGACACCGATTGGGGCGAATGGAAGGATTGAACAGCAAATCATTGATACACATTGACGAGGAAGTTGAGCACATGAAAGATACAAATGAGTACAAGATCATCATCTTGAGTTGCTTTTGTGTCCTGCTTTTTGGCTTCCACGGCTTTTCCATCTCAGGACCTCAGTTTTCTTCCATGGAAGATGAGAGCATTGTTTTGAACCAAGGCGGCGCCCAACCCGTTCGTGTTGAACTCTCAGCAGAATTTGTATCGATTACCGCAGATGAAGTGGTCATGCTTACCGCACAACTTTACGACAATCTCAACAATATCGTCACTGGAGAGGTGGTGTGGAGTTGCGCAAACGGCTCAATCACCGAAGATGGGATCTTCTATCCGTGGTCTTCTGGCTTGATTCAAATTGAAGCATCACACAATGGCTTAGTTGGCTCCATTAACATCACCGTTACACCCGGTGTGGGGCAATCCCTTCGAATTACAAGTTTGACTGCAAATGCGCTCCTACCAGTTTCTCTCACGGCTCAAGTTTTGGATGCTCGTGGAAATGCTCAACCCGCATCCGATGTGGTTTGGTCCATTGATGGTTCATATGCTGGAGTCGGTACTCCTACTTGGACTGCCCAAGATATTGGCGAATACGCGATTCGTGCACGGCTCTACCAAATGGAACATGTCGATACAATCGAGGTTTTGGCAGGAGCGCCTCATGAGTTCATTTTTGATGAGGGTATGCAAGTACGTAGCGGCTCGGCACTCTTGATGACTCCTCGCTTGGTGGATGTGAACGGCTTTGAGATGAACATTACTACTGCAGGTAACCGCATATGGGAGGTGGAGAACGGCACGATTCTTCCGTCAGGATGGTTTACTGCAACCCAACCTGGACTCTGGGCAGTCAATGTATCGGCTGGCAACATTACCGGCACAGGAATGATTCGAGTTGTTCCAGCAGATGCGACCATCTCGCAAGTAACCGTGCTCTCTGAAGGTGACCAAGGAAGTCAACAATTTACCGCAGGTGTGGCCTACGAGCTTGTAGCAATGCGTACTGATTCACTCGGTTATACTGGTACAATCACACCGCCTTTGGCTAATTTCACTGTTTCAAGTGGAGGTCTTTCTAACATCAGTGGAGCGGTCTACTGGACTCCTGGCTCAGTGGGTACACATGAAGTGCGAGTGGATGATGAGGGAGTTCTTTCGACGTTGTCGGTCGAAGTCGTGCATGGCCCTGCTATCGATGCAGTATTGACGCTTACTTCTCCGGATTTTTCAGCAGGTGGACAAAGTACCATTGCTTTCGTCGCATCCGACGTCATTGGCAATGAATGGCTTGTCAACGGCTCGATGACACTTGTCAACGGCAACAGCTCACAATATTCAGTCTCAACAGGATACGCTGTGGTGACACCGGAAGAAACGCTCGTCTGGAGGATTGAAGGGAACTGGTATGACGTATCGACAGGTACTCGGTTTGAACCGGTATTCCAACAGCAGTCCACGCCAGGGCAACTTGCTTTCATCCTTCTCAACGGTGAAGGATCAATACTCCCTGCAGACACCTTACTCGCACTCAATCCAGTATTCTATGATGCGTATTCGAATCAACTCGATGAAATTGGATTGAACTGGACAGTAGATGGCATTGATTCCACTGTCGACATTTTGCTTTCAGATCTACATTGGATACCTACGACAGTTGGAGGGCATGAGATTCGCGCAAATGCGGATGGAGTCTTTGCTACTGTTCGATTAACTGTCGTTGCAGGTGATGCTCGGAATCTTGTCACCAACTTTGAGGATGGTCTTACTGTTCAAGCAGGCGTTCCAACTGAATTGTTTATTCAAACCATCGACGCACATGGAAACTTGGCACCATCGACGGCCGTTCTCTCAACGCTTGATGAAGAGTTTGGCTCGCTAGTGGCCTCCTCATCGGGTGACGGTTACTGGGACTTTACTGGCCGAATGAAAGGCACATTTTCGCTTGAACTCATACAGGACAACGCAACCCACATTCTTCCATTAACAATTGAATCCGGTGCACCTGTACGAATCTTCTCAACCATGGAAATTGAGAACATCGCACAAGGCGATACAGTCCTTCTACGTGTTGAATCGGTTGATGTTTACGGCAATCCTGTTGACGTCGTTCCTGCGAACACAACCGTTAGTTGCACTTCAGGTTCTTCGAAGCATGTAACTTCGGATACATGGGAATTGGATATTTCTTCCTCTGGAAACGATCGATCTTGCAATATTCTATGGAACGGTTTACTCTCTCAGAACTATTTCGATGTTGAGTCTGTTTTACTCGGGGGTGCAGTTGGTTCGACCAATACGGCTATGGGTCTTGGTATCTTCTTCTTAACGTTGATTTTGGTTACTCTTGTGGTTTTGGTTCGTAAAGCGAACCAAGAAGAAGTTGACTGGACCGATGATGCGTTCGACGAGACCGATGAATATGAGTCTGAAGATGATGAGGAGGGTGGCGAAATACACGAAACTACCCCTGAATCCGCTGATGAAGTAGCATCAAATGACTCAGACGGTGAAGGATTTGACTCGAGCAGTGAAAGTGTAGATGCTAAATCTGCACAGCCAACATTATCTGATGATGAACGTAATACTCTTGCAGGAAAAGCGGCAGAAATCGGAGTTATGCAAGCCATTGCTGGGACAGAACAAGGATCGAGTGGTTGGTATGTGGATGTTAGCGGTGAAATCCAGTACTGGAACGTCGGCGACGATGGTTCATGGACTCGGGTTGAATGAGATGTCTCTCGAACAACCTCTTGACGCTACGAGCGAGTTCTATGAATCGATATGGCTTCTCGCAGCTTTCCTTTGTTGGAAAGGGAAAACGGTCATCACACTCATTCTGACCAGAGTCGTCGAACCGCTGGCGAGTTTGGCTCTCGGATAGTTATTCTTCACTTTGCGCCTCGAAGGCAAGGAAGAACTCATCGATGTCAATGACGCCGTTTTCATCCATGTCAGCGTTATGGAATATACATCGGACCTCATCCGATGTATATTCGAAGTCGAGGGCTTTCAATGCATTTTGGAACTCTCGTAAGGTGAGGTGGTTCTTGCCTCCGAAGTCCGCAGCGTGGAACGCAGCAAGGCGTCGCTCATGCTCGGCAACAGTCGTGAATTGGAATTGCTTTCGAAACGACTGAATCGGAGTGGTTTGAGTCACTGCGTGTTTCTTCCCGTAGAGGTAGTATGTGGCTGCACCCGAAAGAATCGCAGCGCCCCCACCGATGAATGCCTTTGAACCGATGAAACTAATCAGCACTGCTCCAGCAAGAATTCCCCAGATGTGGATGTAGGGATACAACGGTGCTTTGTACTTTGGATTCCAACCGTGCTCTTTACTGGTTCTTCGTAGAATGATGACGCAGGAATTTATCATCATGAAAATCATAATCTTAAATCCTGATGCGAGTTTTACGACGTCTTTCAACGGCACGAATAGAATGGCCAGTCCCATGGCTACGCCAGTGACTATTATCGGCCAGTGAGGGGTTTCAAACCGGACATTGACTTCTTCAAGTGCTTGTGGCAGTAGGTTGTCTCTTGACATTGCGAACAAAAATCGTGATGAAGCCAAGATTCCTGCAAGTGCCATTGAAATCATAGTCAGAACGGAAAGAATCGCTGCGAATATTCCGAATTTTGTACCCGCAACTTTCTCAGCGAAAACAAAAATCGGGTTTTCTATAACGACTCCATCTTGAAGCCACCATTCTCCTGGAATGGCAGCCATCATAAGGTAGGCAATAGCAGAATAGATGACAGTTGCAATCAGCAGGGAGAGCATTATTCCGGCAGGGAGGTTACGTTCTGGATTCTTTACTTCACCGCCAATGGCGGCGACCTTTGTCACACCTGCATAGGCTACAAATACGAATGCTGCAGCTTCAGCCACCGACCACACGCTCGCATCAAAGGCCTCAGTCAGAGGCCTCTTCGCATCAAAGTCATCGACAAAGAGTGCAGCAATACAGATGAATACCAACAAGCCGACCGTCGAGAATACAATTGGTGTTTGAATGGCTTTCACCTTTGAAACACCTAATATATTGACCATCGTGATGAGTACGAGGGCGGTCATGGAAAGTACTTTGATGCCAATCTCCACGTCAAAATACGTCGTAACAACAATGAGGTAAGCCGAAAATCCGATCAACGCAAATGCTGATTTGAGAAGGAACGATGCCCACAATCCCAGGCCACTAATGGTTCCAATGAGTGGTCCGTATGTACGCTCTAAGTACACATACGATCCACCACTGGAAGGCATGCCAGATGCCAATTCCGATTTCGATAAGGCGCCCGGAAGAACCACAGAAGCGGCGAGGAGATAGGCGAGCCATATTCCTGGACCCATGATTTCAGCAGCGAATGTTGGTGTCACGAAGATGCCGGGTAACATTGCTGAGAGCGAGATGATTACAACGCCTGCAAGGCCAGTTGTTCGCTTCAAAGTATTCTTCAACTCATCAGTTGCATTTTTGACAATGGTTATTGGTGATGAACTCGACATTTCAAATCCCCGCTTTCCGGCTATTAAAAGACCCGCATTCGACTTCAAGCAACGATACTCCTTATTATGTTGTATTGAATGTTGTGAGAGTCTGTTGGAAACCGGTAATTATTCAAGGGCGGGAGCCTTTGCAATTACTTTCATTTCTACAGCGATCGGTGTCGGTAAGGCACGGATGGCGAGTGTTGTTCGTGTTGGTCCAACTTTACCCAGTGTATCTGCCCAAACTTCGTTGTATCCTTTGAAATCCCGGTCCATATCGACAAGGAAAGAAGTGACATCCAGTACATCATCAATCGAACCACCTGCTTCTTCAAGAATACGGGTGATGTTTTGGACAACAGCATGTGTTTGAGCCTTGATGTCATATTCGAGGGATTTGCCGTCAGCGTCATGTATGGGTCCACCCGGTATGGAGTTGGTTCCCGGTTGACGTGGGCCAACTCCAGAGAGATACAAGAGGTCACCAACTCGTCGAGCATGAGGGTAGGCGCCCACAGGTTTAGGCGCTGCAGCGCTGTTGACTGAGTCTTTACTCTCAGTTGGTTCCCACAATGCCGGTCCGTTTGAATTTGAGGGCTTGGCCGATACAGTTTCACTTACCATCTCAGTTTCGTCGCCTTGAGCATCCAGAACATTTCTTTCTCCTAAGAAATATTCGACATCGTCTTCATCGTATTCTTTGTCCCCAGCACCGGATGCAGCAGGGTCGAGGTGAACTACAGCGCCTCCAGCACCGTGAATTGCTTCGTATGCCAAAACTTCACCTGTGAGATTATTCCTGTTTTGGTTCATTCCCGAAAGCCACCACATTGGTTTGAAAGCAACCACTTTGTTGACACGTATTTGTCGGTGTATGGTGCGAGAAAGTTGACCCACATCTTCGAGCCGACCTTCTCCCAAGAACTCCAAGATTTTACGATTCCATTCATCGTCTTTGAGAGAGTGAATTTTGTCGTCCTTTGGGTCTATGGGTTTTGTGAACATTCTGTTCGATAGGGACATTGCAGTAACTGCAACGGCTTTTCGTCCGGTCGCCTTGACCACATCCATACACGCTTTTGCAAGAACAGTCGTTTCCGCACGGTTCGCATATACATTGGA
Source organism: Methanobacteriota archaeon (assembly GCA_018701175.1). Classification (GTDB taxonomy): domain Archaea; phylum Thermoplasmatota; class Poseidoniia; order Poseidoniales; family Poseidoniaceae; genus MGIIa-L1. The sequence continues at coordinate 2,131 of JABIWF010000081.1, read as the reverse complement.
TGAAACGATGACGGCAGGAATTGCATTATCGGGATTCAGTAACTTGAGCGCGACAACGGAGCCAACATCTATTGGGAATCCATGGTATGCTACAGTACGGCTCTTGAGTCCGCGGTTTTCATTGGCCTGATTCCATGCATGTGCAAAATTTTCATCGATGTTGAACGAATAGGGTATGGAACCCAAGTCGTGGAAGTCATTGTCAACCATAACCCATTCAGGATTCGGATCGGCAATGATTTGATGGCCAATGATGCTTGGCCACGTGGTTGAGTAAATGATGAGTAGGTCTGCATCACTGTCTTTAATTCGCTGAGCAGCTTCTTCAAAAGCATCTCTTAGGCGACCCCAACCTTCGTTTTGGTCTGCTGCCAAAACAGTATGTGGATGGACAGGTACGATGTATGATCCGACCAATTCTCCATCACTCATTCTCTCCCCTCCTTGTGATTCCGCTCGGGCCATTCAACGATTGCATTCCCTGTACCTATGATGGTGCCGTAACCGTGCAATATCCCGGGGTAATTCGGGATATCAAGCGTTGAGAGAAGCCAAGACAATCCACCGCCGTCGCTCTCTGCGATTGCTTGTTCGGTAAACTCTGGCATTTCGTCAAGGATACGCTGCGATTGTCCAGTTCGGAAGTATTCGATCATTCGCATGTCCCATAGGTGCATTGCATGGCTGGTGATATGTTCCTTGCTCATGTCTTCAGGGATGGCTGATTCCGTGGTGAAATGTCGGTGTGAAAGAGAATTACTTGCGATTACAACGACCTTCTTTCCGCTGTCAAGGATTGCTTCGCGTGTTACTCGACCGAGTTCCATCATCATTTCTTGCATGACTTCGACGGAATAGTAATCTCTAGAACGGTTGCTTGACAAAACCACCAACGGTTTATCCCATTGTGGGTTGAACATGTGTCCGGTCGTTATTGTTCCATAGTCCACACGGAAGTCCGGGTTTTCCATCATCTTGACAGCGAGTCCAGCATCCGCAGCCTTGTCATGTATCTGGCGAGCCAAGTCCACATCGATGTCCAAGTCGTAGTGGTATCGGAATAAGTTCGGGAATACTGGGTCGACTGAGAGACTCTTGAATTTGGGCAGGCCAAGGAAGTGCGTGCCGATGTAGGTCTGCCAATGGGGTGAAAGCAAAACGATAGCATCGTATTCAACATCCGCAAGCGACTCACGCAAGCGCTCATACCCCCAACGCAATTGTTCCCAGCCGCCTTCCGCAGTTGGCTCATTTTGCTCTGGATTCTCTGCATAAACCAAATGCGGTGGATGCGGTGCTAAGCAGCCTGCGACGATTTCGCCCTTCGACATGAACAAACCCATACATCGGGGGATTATATCGGCATCGGAGAATGCCGCTTCTATCGCTCTTCCAACCGAACCCTCAAACAACACGGACTTTTGGAGGTACTATGGAGCAAGATGAGGTGGGCGCCGAGGTGCCGATTGAAAATCGGTTCTTAGTTCGAGTCTTTGATTTTGATACCGGATTGCGGCATATCATCGCCCCTGCGCTGCTTGGCGCGGTCTTCGGTGGTTTCTGGCAATACAGTGTTATGCCAAACATCGGTGAAATCAATCTGCCAAATCCTATTCACGGCGCGTTTTTGATTAGCATACTGTTGTCTCCAGTTTTGTATCGGGTTTTGGTCGGTGACGAAATGTCCCGGTGGAAGGAATACACGCTCGGTCTCACTCTACTTGGGCTCATTTTTTCGATGATATGGCTCTCCGGCTGGGGCGCAGTGTTTTGCGGTGGATACGGTGCCTTGCTGGTTTGGGTTTGGATCAGTACAGATTGGGGGAGATATGACCTCCCTCCATTCCGGTATGGCTTGTGGCACGCCTTCGCCATTGATCTGGGTGCATTTGCTGGTAGTGTCTTCGTATACGCACAACTGTAATCACGAAGTGTAACTTTCATCGTTGTTCGGGAAATCTCCCGAACGGACATCCGAACAGTAACTCTTGATAGCGCCATCAATCTCATCAGCGAGATTGAGGTATCGTCGGAGGAAACGTGGTGAGAAGTCCATTGTGATTCCAAGGAGGTCATGAAGAACCAACACTTGTCCATCGCAATCTGGTCCTGCTCCAATTCCAATCGTAGG
>JABIWF010000010.1 GCA_018701175.1 Methanobacteriota archaeon | reverse complement strand
GACTCTGTCAACCTTATTCCCAACAACCACAAACGGGATTTCATTATTTTCAAGAATTTTGATGCTCTGAATTGTTTGTGGTTTGAAACCCTCAGTCAAGTCCACGATGAGTATGGCGATGTCGGCAACGCTTCCGCTTCTTTTTCGAATTGAACCAAACGATTCGTGCCCGGGCGTATCGATAAAAATAACTCCTGGGCTTTCAAAGACCGGCTTTTCTTTGAACGGCATGGTTTGAATAGCGTCGTTCAACAGCGTTACAGGGACATTGGTGACACCGAGTTCCTGCGTGATTCCACCGGCTTCCCTGTTCATAACGTTCGTCTGATTCTTATCACCGATCGAGCGAAGCAGGTCAAGCAGACTTGTCTTACCGTGATCCACGTGGCCGGTTACAGCAACGATGGGTTGGCGAAGGATATCACCAATCTCTTCTGTACCGTCATCAGACATGTGAATCAACTACTGTATGATTCGACTATTCATAAACCCAAGAGGTAATGGTTTGTTCCCAATCCATAAGCCCCTCGGGGAACCAAAGTCCTAGTTCGAAAGCAGCGGTATCTGCAGCATCTGAACCGTGAATCATGTTGTAGCCCATGTCCATGCCAAAGTCGCCACGGATGGTGCCAGGTGCAGCTTCACGGCCGTTGGTTGCTCCGATAAGGGTGCGAGCAACAGCAATGGAATCTTTCCCTGACCATGCCATACAGACAACAGGTCCAGAGGTTACGAAATTAATCAAGCCAGGATAGAACGGGCGTTCGGAGTGAACAGCGTAATGTGTTTCAGCAGTTTCTCTGCTTGGAACGACCGACTTCAACCCAACGAGTTTGAGTCCTTTCTGCTCAAATCGTCCAATAATTTCTCCAATTAATCCGCGTTGTACACCGTCAGGCTTGACCATTACGTAGGTAGTTTCCATGTTGTTCACCAATTCAGCCGACTTGACGCCCCTTTATGAGCCATACGGCCAAAAAGGAACAGCGGTTGCACTCTCAATGAGATAGAATTGAGGTCATTTGAAGAAAGGAACTTCAGAAGCCGCCCTTGACATAGTGACGAGTCCACTTAACTTTGCGAGAGTTTCGCTTAAGCTTCACCATGTTCTTGCGTGCTTTTGAGTTCTTGAACCACAAGACACTGCCGTCTCGTCGGACGAACATCATGCCCGTGCCAGGTTCGATCTCTTCTCCAGAAAAATTGCAAATACGTCGTTCAGGCATTGTTCATCACCGTGCGTTCAATTTACGGGCCTCTCGGCCTGTATCCTTGAGCATCAAAATATCGCCAACACGAATTGGTCCCAAGACGTTTCGAGAAATGATTCGTCCAACGTCACGAGGGTTTGGTGCGTCATTGACACGAACTTTCACTTGAGTTGCTTCGCCTGTCATACCGGTTCGACCGACAATTTCGACGACTTCAGCAGGCCATCCACCGAGTTCTTCGCTCATCTTTGTCATCTCCAATATTTGTTTCAAGCCTTGAGGCCGTTAATGGCTTCAACAACTTTGCTAAAATCTTCTTGGGCGCCTTTGGTGATTTCCATCACAGCAATTGAGGCTGCCTTGACACCTGCTGGAAGTCCAGCAGCTTGTGCGAGGTGTTCTTGAGAAGGTACGTATCCGAATGGGATTCCTTTTTCTGCGCAGATCAAAGGAACGTGAGCAAGGAGTTCAGGCGGGTTAACATCTTCTGCGAGGATAATGAATTGGGCAGTTCCGCGTTCTGCGGTCTTGGTCACTTCATTGCTACCTTTCTTGATACGGCCGTTGGAATTGGCTTGTAGCATGTCGTAGATTTGGTTCGATACTTCTTCAGGGGTTTCAAATTGCACGTGTACAGTCACTGGAATCACTCTGTCCTCATGTTAAGGGCGTTCCTCCGCACAACCTCGCGAATATAAACACAGCGGAAAGAATGACCTGGGCGTATTGACAATAAACTGCATTCATTTAGATGACGACAAGACACATTTTCGTTATACTGCGTGGCTATTGCTGCCAACCCAAACGCTCAAACAATTCATTTACCCCGCGAGCCAACGCTGGGCCGCCGGATATCACATCGCGTGGATTTGACAAGGAGCCTGTGGCGTGCACGCCGTCAACATAACGAATCAGGCGGGCAATTGCTCCTCCGGTGAATAATCCGTGTGAACATGCTGCGTGGACTGCAATCGCTCCTTGATTCCTTAATGCTTCAGCAGCCCTACAGATTGTTCCGCCGGTAGCAATCATATCGTCAACAATAGCAACAATTTTCCCGTCAACATTGAGGTCCTTCGCCTTGTGAACAATGGTATGCGCATCGATTCTTGTCTTTTCGAGGTATGAAAAATCACAATTAATTTCCTTAGCAACAGTTGATGCACGCTGAATTGCTCCTTTGTCAGGTGAGAGGATGAAGTCAGGTTGAACCGTCTCTTGTAGGTGGAGGGCAAGTTCTGGCATTGCAGAAGTGAAAGCCACTGGGACAGGAAGGTCTTCTAAAACAGAGGGAGCGTGCAAATCGAAAACGATGATGCCGTCGCAACGGGATGCAAGAAGATGCCCTATTGCACGAGCGGAGATTGCTTCACCTGGTTTGAATCGCTTGTCTTGCCGTGAATAGCCAAAGTAAGGAATCGCAAGAAGAATGCCTGGACCAACATCTTCCATTTGTTGAGGACCGATTTCCCGAAGGTTTTCCATTTTTCCTTTCCGAACATCGTTGATAGCCTCAAGCATAAGGAGTGTTTCGACAATTCCTGAATCGGGGAAGGTATTGGATACCAACACAACCGGTTCTTCTCGAACGGCATCGATGGTCTCGCTTGGAATTCGAATGTAACCCTCTGAGTCGGGAAAACGTCGAGTTTCCAGTTGGTGGTGCTCCCACTTGAGAGAGGCTGCAAGTTGTTCAGCCAATAAGCGAGAATTGCTTCCGGATAAGACGACCATACGATTCCCTTGGTGTGAGCGAAACACTGACCCTTCATGTTCTTTGCGAGTGCAAATGTCTCAAAACAACCCCCGTATGTAAGGAGTAAGAGTGCGCGAGGCAGGACTTGAACCTGCGACCTCCCGGTTATCAGCCGGGTGCTCCAACCGACTAAGCTACCCGCGCAACTGTAGTTCGGCCGACTCACCTCCCCGTGATAAGAGTGACGGAGGGCCAAGGGTGTCAATAACACCGTTGAGTGTTCACTCTTCTTCGCTCATTGCGTTAATTGAAACGAACGACGGAAGTGTAAGCACTTTGTCGAACGTTCGCGAGAGAACAACTTCATCCAGGCGTTCACGAGTTCGCGAGAATGCATTGATTGGTATGCGGAGTTGGGGGCCAACTCCGTATTGCTTTTGAATCCCAATTCGTACTTGTACGATGACGCCTCGATATGTGCGCTTAACTTTGAACAAGTCGGTTATAACGCCGATTTCGTCACCTTGGTTATCGAGTACTGCTCGGTCAAGCATTTCGTCTGGTGCGTATAGCTTTTCATCAATTCGGACGGTATTTCTCCATCGTCGTTGTAGTTCTCTCATTGATTTTGAAAGTTTTACAGTTCCATCGTTTCGAATACTGTGGACCAGTTCTTTTGGTAGTGGTACGAGTTCTGCGGGCTTCCGCATGAATTCATCAGCTACATCCGACTCGACTTGCAATCGCATGGATCGCACGCGTGCTTCGTTCGGATGGTGACGTTCACCAACTATTTTTCCTACTTTCTTATCGTTCACATAAACATCTCTTTGGAGTAACTCCTGGATGTCATATTTGTCGTTCGGCATTTTTCCCATCTCCTTCGCCAGTTTGTTCCGGCTTACCCCCTGCTTCACTTGAAAGGTCTTATACTCTTTGGCGATAAAAAAACTAAATCCAATTGCATTTGTCGTATAATTAATCGCCATTCCAATTGAAAAGCGGATTATTTTTCAATTTTAAGAGATGTCGTATAATTAATTCCTGCAATAGGAGTTCCCTCTCGCCGAGTAGTAAATTGTTGGTGTTCTATAGAATGGTCTTAAGCATATTTGAAAAGTTGAAATTTACATTCTTTCGTATTGGAAAGAAGGAAAACTCTGTTCTTGAATCTGTATGTTATTGCTTTGCCTGATCGGTGAATCTCCGTGTTTTGACGTTCGCAATGTTCGAAAATAAATCATAGCAATATAATTTTTTTCAATTGAATATTCATATTTTCAATTGTTATTTTACACTGTATGTAGTTTGTATTTTTTGAACATCTTGATGTACATCTCATCCGTGGCTTGTACATGCGAAGCACTCCAATTGTTCATCTTAGAGGAATTGATTCCTCTCTCGGTGATGCAATGATTGAACGATTGTTACGTACCCATGCATGTATTGTAGTGCCGCATTCTACAGTGGAGGAACTAACCGCTCGATATTCTGCGGATTTAGAGTTCGGAGAATGTGAATTGTATGGTTCAGACCAAGTTCCATTTGAGGCAGGTCATCGTTTGTTTCTCATGGGTTTGGGTCCTTTCACCGCTCCATCAGATGGCGAGCGAGGTTTTGATGTCGATGGGCTGGAAATCGTTCTTGCCTTGCCAGGGCATCTTGGAATTGAGACAGAGCATGAATGGATTGATTCCCATATTGAAGTACATGATCTTCTTCCACGCCGTCAGGATTTGGTTTGGCAGTCGCCAAGATTCCAAACATGGATGGAGAGTCTACGGTCATCTGGCACGGTCACAGCCAATGAATCTCCTCAATATTGGTGGGTAAGTGACATTGATGTGGCAGACGCTCTTGTGCGCATTCTTCTTAGTGATGAGCCGTTCTCAAGTGAAATGAAAATATCAGGCCGTCGTTCCTGGTCAGAGGAACAGACTTTGGAAGAGTTATCTCTGCTTTACAATCGTACGGTTGCAGGCCGGACGGGTCGATTCAGCGTGGAACATTTGACAGCAGCACCAACGCCTTCAATTGAAGTACAATCCTTGATTGTTCAACCCAACCTTCCAATGGATGTCGATGAAAATGCACGTAAAAGGCCCGACCTTTCGCCGTTGCACAATCTCTTGCATCGCATTGATGGAGACGGCTGGAGGCCACTCGTACCGATTCGAACGGCACTCATGCATTCTCTTGCAGATTACATTGAATGAGTTCAGATGGTCTGTGCTCCACCTTCTGGAAGCATGCTCAGTTGAGCAACTTCACCCACAAGGGATGGCCCAGTTTGAAACGTACCCATGATGCCGGTATCTCCGCTTGGATTGTGTGAAAGTGAGAGCCACGGTCGGCCAAAGGCGTCAATCTGCATGTCGATAAAGTCGCCAAAGCCGCCGCATCGTTCGTACCCGCAGGTTGGGCTAGCGTTGTCGAGGGGGTCTTCTGGAGCATTGAGTTGCACGGTGGTAATCAGCGGAGTCTCGTTGAAGGCATCGGTGATGACTGAAATGTAGCCGTGCCAAATGCCGTCGCCTTCCGTGCCAATGTAACCGAAAGCCACGCGGCCAGGATCGCCAGCGATGACCACTGGGAATCCGGTTCCTTCCAAGTGATTTGGCCCAACCATGATCGCCTCTGACCATGTGTTTGCATCATCAACAGAATACGAAAAGTACGGCATGTTGTCGTTACCCATCCACATGGCATAGACGTTGCTTTCACTGTCGGTGTCGACTTGAGCTTCTTCAGCGTTCCATGTGTCTGCTGTTCCAGAGACTTCGGTAGGCAAGACATGTTCAGACCATGTGATTGCACCATCCTCAGTCTTGTACATTGAATATCCAGTTCCATCGCATCCAATTTGTCCTCGGTAGAAGTTTCCATTATCAGCGCCAATGAGGTGTGCAGAGAGGCCACCGCTTTGGCAATCGACAGGGGCGCCAGGGAGTTCTGGTCCCCATGTGAACCCACCATCTTGACTTGCAGAGCAAAGTGGCGCTGGGTAGTTACCGTTGATACAGAACACCCACAATGTTTCGTGAAGAATACCTCCATATGGTGATGAAGCGATGGTTTGGTGATCTTGTACCGAGTATCCTGTAGCAATCGACGGACCAACCCAAGACTCTCCTTCATCATCGGTCCATTCAACGGTCATTCCTCCCAATGCATGCATGTCGAATTTCATAATGCGGTCGGTCCATGGGTCAACGTAAACATACGGATCGTTTGAATTGACGACTGGTGGAAAGGCGCCATAGATATCTTGACAACTGAAATCAGACAAACTTGTCATCTCAATCATGTTGGTGCACTGGACAATTGCGGTTGAACCGCCATTACCGTTTCCATAACTTGTGAAGTAGATGTTATCGGTTGAGGTAATACCCATGGTTGGCTCAAAGGTAGAATATCCAGTGGAATAGTATGTTCCTTGGCTGTAAAATGGAATGTTTGTGCCTCCAAGTGCAGACGTATTGTTCATGGCGTTCACACCACCTGGATAGTGGTACCATGTGCCGCTGTTCGATCCTTGTTCAAAATCAAAGAATTCACTGGTTTCCTCATCACTGTCCACGGCAGCATCCGTTCCGAAGCAACCAGCAAGCGGCATAAGGGATATGAGGGCAGTCAACAGAAACGCCACGGGTCTTGATTTCACTGTGAATCACCTCGTTGGAATAGGTCTGCGCCAATGAGAGGTAACAGCACACTTGCGTCACCTTCAACGCAAATATTTGGCGCTTCAGGACGCATTTTACCCCATGAAATAGCTTCTCGGAGGCGAGCGCCAGATAGGCTTCCATCGTGTTCGGGGGCAGTGGTGATGTAGACAGCTGCGTCAAGTCCGCCTCTGTATTGGTTCCACCAAATGACATGGTGCTTCGAGATTCCTCCGCCGACCATCAGGGCGTTTGATACTTCAACATCCCAGGTCAAGTCACTCATGACTTGTTCATCAGCGAGCGTATCGATGTGAAAGTCTCGATGCTTTTGTCGGAGCATGAAGAGTTGTGCGCCTATTGACCCATCGGTGATTCCTGGAATGACGACTGGAATTTTGTGCTTGTAAGCCCAGTAAATCAACGAATCAGGAGTGCCAATGCGCTTGCCGAGTTCCCAAACGAGGTGTATCGAGCCAAAACCGAGCCATGCATCAGCGCCAGTTTTACCGGTTTCCTTGAGTCGATCTTGGTACATTTCTTCGAGTACAGGTGTAAGGACGTCTTCGATAATTTCGCCATATGAAGAATTTGGGACAATGACGTTACCGAGGCGCATGAGGGAATGCTCTCCGAGTTCAATGTCATCCAACTCAAAGGCGCCATGATAGTAGTGCTTGTGTGAACGTGCGATGTCGTGGTCGAGCATTCCACATGTTGTTGAGACGACGTTAAACATGTGTTGCTTCAAAGCCTCGACGAAGAACCCTCGGGTGCCAGTAGCGCACAAACATGCTGGGAAAGAAAGCCAATTGCAGACCTTCGAATTGTCTCCATTGACATTGTCTACTTCCTTCTTCATGTCGAGGAGGATATCGCGTGCAGTTGCCAGTTTTGTAGCCGTAAAACCCCCTGCGCTTGCCATTTGGTCGAGTAAAGAACGAGGCGTTGAGATGTCTGAGAACGAATAGTCGACTACTGGGACATCAAAATCATCAGGTTGAATCGCCATGTGTAGTCCATTCCTCCCTTGTTCAAGAACTTGCCCTTACGGCTTCCCACACCCGAAGGGGGTGTATTTTCACAGGCGTTGTTCCAATTCGAAGACACGGTCTCGAAGGCGTGCTGCTTCCTCAAAATCGAGGTTTTTGGCAGCTTCTTTCATTGCAGAACGCAACTCACCGAGCAAATCTTGGATTTGAGAAGGTTCGAGTCCCGAAAGCACGTCATCAGGCTCGTCATATGTCAATTGAATATTTGATTTTTCAATTAAATTATTTGTGTTTTGGCCAGAAGAGCCATCTTGCCCATCGCCTGCAGCCCAGGCACCGGCGCCTAGGTTGAGTTTCTGTGCCCAATCTCCTTCCTTCCTTCCGCCTTTCTTAGCGATGAGACGACGAGTGCCATCCTTTGAAGTCGAAGTTCCGGCAATGAGGTCATCAATATCTGAATTCATCTTTGGAAGAGCCTTTTGAATTGTTTTGGGGGTCACGCCGTTCGCCTCATTTGATGCTTGTTGGCGTTCTCTTCGTTCCAAAGTTTGTTGAATGGACGCCCGCATTGCAGGCGACATGCTGTCAGCATAGAGCAATACATGGCCGTTTACGTTGCGTGCAGCACGGCCTATGGTTTGCAGCAGACTTCGCTCATTCCGCAAAAATCCTTGACGGTCAGCATCAAAAATAGCCACTAAGCTCACTTCTGGTATGTCGAGACCTTCTCGGAGCAGGTTTATTCCAACGATTACGTCGATATGCCCAATGCGTAGCGCATTGATGATTTCAGTTCGTTCAATGGTGTCGATTTCGGAATGAAGGTAGTGCGCTTTTACCCCCATTTGATTGAGATATTGTGAAACTTCTTCAGCGAATTTGATGGTGAGAACGGTTACGAGTGTACGCTCGCCACGTTCAATTCGAATGTTAATTTCAGACAATAGGTCTGCTACCTGGCCGCTTGTAGGGCGCACCTCAATTTCAGGATCGAGAAGCCCTGTTGGTCGTATCTCCATTTTAGCGATACCATCGATATGTTGGACCATGTGGTACAGACTTTCACTATCGGGGTGCTTCTTGTCTCGATCAGCTTGACCAGCACCGCCGCCAGACTTTGCGTGAAGCAATCCATTTGGCAAAGATTGTCCGGTAATTTCGCACAAGTGCCGCAACTCTCTTTCACCAGGAGTTGCCGAGACATAGACCATTTGTGGTACGAGTTTTTGGAATTCTGGAATCTTCAAGGGCCGGTTATCTGCGGCTGTAGGCAATCGGAAACCGTGTTCAATGAGGCTTTCTTTACGAGACCTGTCGCCGTAATACATTCCTCCAACTTGCGGTAGGGTCACGTGCGATTCATCCATGATGACAAGGAACTTGTCGGGATTGCCATGGAATTGCTTGGCACACGCCGCAAAGAAATCGAGAAGGCAGTACGGTCGTTGACCTCGCTCTCTTCCATCGAAATGGAGAGAGTAGTTCTCCATCGACTGGCAATGTCCGATTTCTCGAATCATTTCCAGGTCGTAACGCGTCCTTTGCTCAATTCGGTGCCGTTCCAGTTCATGGCCGAGGCTGGAATAGTGTGCAATACGGTCATCGAGTTCATCTTCGATAGAACTGAGAGCAGCTTCGTACCGTTCGGGGCTGGTCATGAAGAATTCCTTCGGGTGAATCCATGCCTCGTCGAGCGAATCTAGAACTTCCCAAGTTACAGGGTCACAGACTTGAATCTTAGTGACGCCATCGAAGTCGAACTGGATGCGCAGAGGGTCGTCTCGGCTCGGCATCCATACATCCAGTACTTCGCCACGCAGCCTGCACTCACCTCTCGACAAATCTACAGTCGTGCGCTTGTATTGAAGCACGATGAGTTCCCGGAGCAAATCGCTTGTTTCGATGTGTTGTCCGACGTGAACTCGAACGTGATACTCAAGGAAGGTTTCTGGGGGGTTGAGTCCGTAAATGCACGATACCGAAGATACGATGACGCAGTCCGGGCGAGTGACCAGGGAAGCCACTGCTGCAAAACGCTCTTGTTCAATTCGTTCATTGATTGATAACTCTTTATCGATGTACAAGTCGCGCTTAGCAAGGTATGCCTCAGGCTGATAGTAGTCGTAATGTGAGACGAAATAGTCGACGGCGTTTTCAGGGAAATAGCCTGCCATTTCTTGATACAATTGCCTCGCTAGTGTCTTGTTATGGCTAATAATAAGAGTTGGAATGTTGAGGTGTTGTATCACTTGAGCCATGGCGTAAGTCTTGCCACTCCCTGTCACTCCAAGCAAAACGGAGCGTTCTTGTCCATTTTCCAATTGAGAAATCAATTTTTCAATTGCTTTAGGTTGGTCTCCGGAGGGTTGAAATTCCGAATGTAGGTTCAAACGCTTCTTATCTGGGTGCAGGTGTTCCAATGCAGCCCCTTCAAGTGCCCGAGAAAGGTCAAACGGGTCCCGCTCGGTGAGGTCTCCAAAGCCAACATCGATGTTCGCCTGGTCTTCAAAGGCGCCATCATCGTCCCATTGTTCAACCATGTGCTCACCTCTGTTGTTGTTAATTGCCAAGGGGCTTTGAACTCTTACATTAGGGCAGATAAAGTCCGCCGTTCACGTGAAGTATCGCCCCAGTGATGTATTTCGAATCGTTGCTGACGAGGAACGAGATTGTTGCTGCCATGTCCTCAGGTGTTCCTATTCGCTTGAGAGGAACTTG
>JABIWF010000048.1 GCA_018701175.1 Methanobacteriota archaeon | reverse complement strand
TCCAAAAGCAACAGGTTCAGTTTTGTTCAAAAAGACCAGAGGTCCTTTCACGTCAGTAATGGTTCGGTATTCTTTTCCAGTCATGATATTCCTCTCCTCAGTTTTCCTCCACCGTATCGGCGATTTCATCGGTCATTTTCTTGACCATTCCGTCAATGATGTCGATGTATCCCGTTTCGAAGCGACCACGCATGAGGTCGGAACGAGCTGGAACGTTGACAACATCGTTGAGTAGAGCGCCGCCTGCCATGGCAGACTTTGCAGCATCTTGGAACGATAGAATGGCTTTGGCCATTTGGTATTGTAGATGAATGTCACAGTAAGCGTCAACTTCGTGGAAACCGTTCTGTTGCAAGAAGAATTCACGAATCATACGTGCGACTTCAAGCGTGAGTTGTTGGTCAGTAGGCAGAGCATCGGAACCAACAAGTTGGACAATTTCTTGCAATTCGGACTCAATCTGAAGCAAACCACTGATTTGAGTTCTGATTTCAGGGAAATCTTGAGCGATGTTATCTCGGAACCATTGATCCAAACTTTGTGGGTACAATGAATACGAGTTCAACCAGTTGATTGCAGGGAAGTGGCGTTGACGAGCAAGACCAGCATCTAATCCCCAGAAAACCTTGACAATTCGAAGTGTTCCTTGAGAAACAGGCTCGGAAATGTCTCCACCAGGTGGCGAAACTGCACCGATAACGGTAACAGAGCCGTCATCGCCGTTTAGTGTCTCAACACGGCCAGCACGTTCGTAGAACTCAGCAATACGAGATGAAAGGTAAGCAGGGTATCCTTCTTCACCAGGCATCTCTTCAAGACGAGATGAGATTTCACGCATTGCTTCTGCCCAGCGAGAAGTTGAGTCAGCCATCAAAGCGACGTCATAACCCATGTCTCGGAAGTATTCTGCAATGGTAATTCCAGTGTACACAGATGCTTCACGAGCAGCCACTGGCATGTTTGAAGTGTTTGCAATCATGACGGTTCGTTCCATCAATGGTTTTCCGGTGTTCGGATCAATCAAGTGAGGGAATTCATCCAGCACTTCAGTCATTTCATTTCCACGCTCACCGCATCCGATGTAAACAACAAGTTGAGCATCGGAATACTTTGCGAGTGATTGTTGGGTAACGGTCTTTCCGGAACCGAACGGCCCAGGAATTCCAGCTGCTCCACCCTTAGCAAGTGGGAATAAGAAATCGAGGATTCTCATACCGGTGATAAGAGGGGTTTCAGGTGCATACTTCTGTTGGAAAGGTCGTGGAGTTCGAACAGGCCACTTTTGCATCATCTGCATTTCAGTACCGTTTTCGAGCACACAAACGGTTTGAGTGACGTTGAAATCACCGGATTCAATCGATTTTACAACACCACTGGCGGTAGGAGGAACCATGATTTTGTGAACGATTGTTTCGGTTTCTTGAACATGGCCGATAACTTGTCCGCCGACGACGGAATCACCGACTGCGACTTGAGGCTCAAAGGTCCAAATTTTCTCAAGGTCAAAAGCATCTGCGTCAACACCACGGGTGATGAAAACGCCCATTTCCTCTTCCAGGGTAGGAAGAGGTCGTTGGATACCGTCGTAAATCTGAGTCAAGAGACCTGGTCCCAAGGAAACAGAAAGAGTCTCTTGAGTATTCAACACTGGTTCACCAGGACGAATACCAGAGGTATCTTCGTAGACTTGGATAACAGACTTGTCACCGTGCAGTTCAATCACTTCGCCCATCAGACCTTCTTCGCCTACGCGAACAACGTCGTACATTGCGGCTTTCATACCAGTTGCAGTTACAACCGGCCCGGATATTCGGTAAATTACTCCTTCATTGCTCATTTTTATTTCCTCCATTTGGTTTGGAATCTTACTTCCACAGGTCGACTCCTATAGCCTTGCGAATTGTGTCTCGCAAGGTGGTGTCTTCTTCCGTACCGATACCAAGAACGGTAGGAGAGACGGATGCCGAGAGTTGGTCACGAAGACGCTCTGGCAGCGTTGATAGGATTGTGGAGTCGACCACAACAATCCCAACGCTCTTTGAATTGAGTAGAGATTTGAAGACGGAAATCATTTCCTCTTCGCCTTCTGGGTTAAACAGGGAATCAATACCTGCAAGCTGGAAGCCAAGGGTGAATTCTGGTGTTCCGACTATTGCAATATCCATTCTTTTCACCTCACAATATGTGTGCTTCGATTACTTCATTCGAAAGACCTGCTAAACGGCCACGTACGATAAAGCGCAAGTCATTCACTTCTTGGACCTTCATGGCCACATAGTGGATCACTGGTAATGCTGAGACTGGGTGGAGATAGCTCATGCGCTTCATGATGTTGTGTTCGCGTTCTTTGAACCAAGTAACAACTGGGTCCAGACTGTTCATCTCTTTCGATTGAGAAAGAGCTGCTTCAAATGCTGGGAAATCAAAACGGTTGGAACCTCGTAGCAGAGCCATAGCAGCCTCTTGGCCGCCAGCCGCAATCGAGGAGAATGCACGCCGTGGAATAAGTCGTCCGCCAGGAATAAGCATCGATACAACATCCTCAAAGGAGATACCGACATGTTCCGCTTCAAGTATATTCACGAGATTTCGGTGGTCGATTTCCGCGCCAATAAGTTCCTTGAGGAATCGACTGACTGGACTGTTTCCACCAATTGAGTTCAATGCGTGTTTGAAATAATGGCGGTCAAGCGCATCCTCGTAATCGCTCAAGCGACCGTCTTCTGAAACGGCGTTCAAATCAGAGCCAAACGATTTACGGCGCATCTGAACAACTGCGGAGCGCAAATCATCTGAGTTCTCGATAATCTTCAACCAAGGAGTGTTAATGTCGTTCAGCTCAGGGAGAATTGAATGAGCCACTTTTTCGAGTTCGACTTGATTGACGACTGAACGAAGTACGACCTTTGCGTTGTAGTACTCAAATCTCGAGGTGTACGTCTCAACTATGCCACGGATTTTACCGCTGCAGAGAGAAAGCATCTTTTCGAGTTCATGCTCTAAGTTGTGGGTTAATGCTGCTTCAACCAAATCTCCGCCAGACATTTGACCTGCATAGAGGTCTATTTCAGAGCGGTAACCGATCTCTCCGACTGCAACAGTCAGTTGTTCGGGTGATTGGCTGATGAGTTGGCGTAGCCTGGCACGGTCCGCAAGTTTCTGCCGGCGTGATTTAGCACGAGCAGCAACATAAGGTGTGTTTCCAAGCATTACCATCATTATCCCTCAGTCAAAAAGTATTGAATTAATTTCAGCGAGTTGATCGTTCCAAGAAGATTCAAGGAGTGTATCAAAGCGCATGTCGTACGATACCGAACCATCGGGTGATTCGAGAACAAAGCCTCCGAGCCCGTCAATTGCGTCACCAACCTTTCGCTTCCCAGCAAGTTCTGAGAGAGCTTTACGGTCAATTTCAACTGGACGGACCGAGTAGTCATCGCCACCAATCTTGTCAGCCTTTGCCATCAGAGACTTGAGCAGACTTGCTCGTCCTGAGAGTTTTGGGCTTCCAAGAGTGTCACTGGCCGATTGTAAGGTCTCATCGAGTACCTTTCGTCGAGCAATGAGTATTTCTTTCTGGTTCGCTTGGCGAGCGCTAGCTACGACTTCACGGGCAATTTGAGTTGCTTCACGTTCAGTACGGCTGGATGCTTCCGAGCGGATGGCGTCAGATTTTGAGGTTGCTTCAGCAAGTATTGCCTTTGCTTCCTCATTAGCTGCTTTTACCATAGCTGAAGCCTCAGCCTCAGCAGATTTTGCGATGTCCTTTGCGAGTGTTTCAAGCGTCATAGTGATTTCTCCTTGTTAATTTCAATTGGCCAGCGAACCGGCCCTTCAATCATTGATGCCCCTCATCCTTGTAGGAAAAGTGGCAGTGCACCGAGAATGACGATAGATTCAGGCAAAGCAGTGAAAATCAATGCTTGGCTGAACTTGCTTCCGTCTTCTGCGAGCATACCGACAGCTGCGCTGCCGATTGCGGATTGTGACCATCCAGCACCGATTGCGGCGAGCCCGAGGGCGATACCGTGTCCGATTGCTGTGTAACCGTCACCATCACTGGCTGATGTTTCGTCTGCTGCTGCTGCTCCTTGAGCAACCAAAGTGATGGCTGCGAGTAGGATCAATGTTCTTAGGCTCGTTTTTAGGGTGTTTGCGTTCATATTTGCTACCTCCGATTTATTTAGTGTCCGTGGACTATGATTGACCCTCTACATGGAGGGAACGGCCACCGAGCGGTGCGAATGCACGGCCGGATCCGTCGTAGAATTTGCCCATCCATTCCACAAAGTGGAGACGGGCTGCGTGAATTGTAGGGGAAAGGATTCCCAGTGCGATTGCGAACAATTGAACGAAGAGGAAAAGGATGAGGCAGAAGATTCCTACAAGGATACCAGAAAGTCCACCGCTCGAGAAAGCGTCAACCATCGGCTCGAATCCCATGGTAATGGATACTTCTGCAATCTTGACACCTGCCACACCGACGCCCATAATCCGCAGATATGAGAGCGTGTTCGCAAGCAGCCCGAAAGTTTCGATTGGACCCATGATAATGCCGCCTGCCCATCCGAATTTTTCGTAAACAGCCAATCCAATGATGAGACTAACTAGACCAATGAAAAGCAATGCGGTCCAGATTTGGAACTCGAACAATTCGTTGTATCCTGAAACCATATTACGGCCTTGCATGAAGCCTCCAATGAGAATGAGAAGCCAAGAACCTTTCTCAAAGTATGCAGCAGCAGCGCCATGTGCCTTGAAGACGTTGATGAGGCCGAGGACGTAGCCAACAAAGATGTGTGCTGCCCCAAGGTAGATGGAAAGTATCACGTATTCTTGCAACCCGTGACCGGCTGAAGCACGGTGGAAAGGCATGTGAAGGCCTCCAAGATTAAGCACGTCAGCGATTGCACCTGGGACGTGGATGTTATGGTAAGTCCAATCATAGAAGGCATAGAACGGTGAATCGTTACCCATTTGGCCTGTTTCATCCCAAACGAATCCGAAGCCTTCTGCGAAAATAACGCCCCAGACGATACACGAGACGCCCATCCAGCGAAGAATAGTCAAGCCTTTTTGAGCCAAAGGGTCTGCAGCGAATGCCTTCGAACCGAGCCAGTAAGAAAGCCCAAGCAGGACAAGTCCGTATCCCCAATCACCCAAAATCATACCGTAAACGAGCGGGAATGTCATCATGATGAGCATGGAGGGGTCGAATGTGCCGTACTTTGGACGTCCTACTAAGTCCACCATCAATTCAAACGGTTCAGTGATTGAGCCGTTAGAGAACTGGATAGGCGGTTCAACATCGTAGCTTCCGTCGTCGTGAGAAGGCGTGTTGCGGATGCGTGTGAGCGTAATGTCAAGTTCAGGCAGATTGATTTTCCCATCGCCATCAAGGTCGACTGCGGATACAAGTTTGCCCATTTCCCATGGCGGGAGATTGGCGATGTTTGCGTTCTTCAACGCTGATTGGAACTCATAACAATCGATAAGTCCGGATTCATCCAAATCTATGGCGTTGAAAAACTGAAATACGGTCTGGTCGGACTTGGTAAGATAGTTTGAAAGCATCAAAAGTTCTTCAGGGTCAGAAGGACCGTGATCTTCGTGGTCATCATGGTGGTGGTGACCTCCTTCGAACGCTTCTATTGTAACGTGAGAAGCAACCTTCGCCAATTCTGCTTCAACCATGGAGGCTTGCGATGTAGGAACCCATCCATCAAGAGCAAAAGCTTGGTTGCTGACTGCGACCAATGTTGGAGCAGTAAACACAGCAGCCTCACGAGTGAGGTATTCTTTGGCGGCTACCAAATTACGGCCGTTTCGAATCGTCCAAGCATCAAGTGCTGATTGAGCGTCAGTTATTTTCGATTCAAGTTGCTTTATGTCTTCGAGAAGTTTCCTCGATTTCTCATCGGGTGAGCCTTCGCCTGCTGGGATTTGAACAGGTTTTGAACCGATTTCAGCAAGACAGATTTGGACTTCAGCGGAATGTTTTGAGCGGCATGCAACTGCGACCAGCCCACCTTCAGCATGAAGTTCGATCTTGTCACGAATGTCTGCAAATGCTTCCTTTGCCTTAGAAGCGCGTCGAACTTCGCCTACGAAAACTTCGAGATCACCGTATCCAGCCATCAATTCAAGAGGGATATCTAATGGTGCAAGACGGTGCAAGAGTTGTTGTTGCTCCTTCGAAGATGAAATCTTAATTTCAGAGTCTCGAATGGTGTCAATGTAACCAAGGGCAGCAGTAATCTTCTCTTCAAATCCGGCAACCATCTTAGATGCCTCTTTACGAGACATTGGACCGTCGGAATTGACGGCTTGAACGGCTGAAGAGACCGCTTGAACTTTGACCAAGAGATTGCTTATTGCGTTGGCTTCGTCAGAATCCATCGAGGAACCAACGCCAATACCGTCTTCAAAACGACCGTATTCTTCAATGTGAACGCATGAAAGGTCGGTGCAGAGCCGTAGAATTTCTTCTATCTTCTCTACAGGAGCCGCTACTGTAAGACGAGACATGTCGGTAGTAGCAAACATCAGAAACGCCTCACTGTGATGTCACGGAGTCAAGAAGACTCTTGAGTGCCTTTTCTTTTCGGCTGGATGCAGATGATTCAATGCTTTCGACAACGGATGCGCCTTCTTTGAGAACTGTATCAGCTTCTTTACCGGCTTTTGCACGAGCAGCATCAAGCGTAGCCTGAGTCTCACTCACAGACTCTTCAGTAGCACTTGAAACGAGTGCCGCAGCCTCACGTCGAGCGTCGGCCGTGATTTTGCTGGACTCTGTTTGAGCCGAGGAAAGTCGCTTTTCAGCAGACTGCTCAGCCTCTTTGATTTTTCGGAGGACATCTTTCATACCCAAGTAAATCACCAGTATTCCGCCGAATGTACTGAGGTTTATGAGGGTAATGGGCGTAAAGAACGGAGAATCGACCGCAGGAAACCGTCATTCAGCCTTAGGTTTGGTCGCACGAAATCGGCTGGACATCATGAAGGGCATCAATAGACGACCCTGTACATCGTCAAAACCCACTTCTTTCATCATTGCACGATAGTATCCATTTGTGCCGTATTGAGTGTATGTGTTGGCAAGACCTTTCCAGGGATGATTCTTTTCTCGTGTAACGTACCGAGCAATCCACTGTACGGCTGTCGCCATCCAGATTCGGCCGCCAAGACCGTGGAACCAATTGGCTTTCCCAGCATCGCAAATTACCAGTCTGCCGCCGGGCTTCAAAACGCGGTAAATCTCACTCAGTCCCTTTTTCTTATCCTGAAAATCGCGAAATGAGAACAAACAGAAAACCATGTCGAAAGTGTTGTCTTCAAGCGGAATTGATTCTGCGATAGCTTCAACATATTCAGCCGGTGATTCACCTCTCGACTCTCGTGCTAAATCAACACGCTTCTTGGCTACTTTCAGCATCTCTGCTGAAGGGTCAAGGCATGTCACATCCAGACCCACGAGATCTTCCGCAAAAGAGCCAGGTCCGCATCCAACTTCGAGAACTTTCATGCCCGGGGTAGCGTGGTTGCGCACATTACGCCTCCATCTTTTATCCTGGCCAAAAGTCATCAAACGGTTCACTCGATCGTAATTTGGAATGGTTTCTTCAAGTTGTAACTCGAGTTTCTCCCATGCATCGATGTCGATGCCAGAAGGATCGTAACCACCTGTAGCCGAACGGTCGCCCATGGCTGTTCCTCACGCCCGACCTCTTTGGATATGTCGCCCAAAACAAACCGCCATAATGAACGGGAAAGGGGTTGGAAAACCGTCCTCAAGCGATACGTTCGACGGTTTCCGGAGTAATTCCTTCTTCTGGAGTTACACGGAAAACGAGAATCTTAAGATTCTCTGGAGCGTTTCGGAATTTTGAGACAATCATCGAGGTTTCAAAGTCAGTACCAATGGTTCGAACTTGGAACGAGAGAACCATGTCTGCAATCGAAGCAAGTTCTTGTTTGACCGTAGGGTCAAGACCATTGGTAGAGACCGATACAAGAAGGAGTCCTCGGTTCAACTGAGCATGCGCTTGAAGCATACGCACCATCGCAATGACCCGGGAAGGGTCTTCACGCTGCAAGAAGAAATCGAGACTGTCAATAACTGCTCTAAAATAAGGACCAAGGGCCATAACCTCGTTGGTGACTTCGGTCAGGTAATCTTGAGTATTGTCATCGACGAAACGTGTTTGGGCAAGACGACGAATGTCGTCAAGTCGGAAACCTTCGAGTCGATATCGGCTTGCAAGCAACTCTCTTTCGAGGACGGTTGTGTTGTATTCTTCGCCAATCGTACGGACACTGATGTCAAGCGGCCAGTCGTACTTCTGGAAGATACGAATGATTTCTTGTTGACCTTCGTTGGTTGAAATGTAAAGTGTGTTTTCCGCTTCTTCGGCCGGAGAAGTGAATTGCTTCGCAAACAATTCACTGCCTGACCCGGTATCCGTGAAAGCAACCATCATGAATCCACGGGGAACTCCACCGTGCATTTCATTGTCGAACTTTGGGACTCCGAAGGAGCCTACTTTACCGAAGAACTCTTCATCCTCTGGGTCAAATTCAATTTTTCTTGCCATAACAATAACCTCAGTTGATGAGAACTTGACCTCTGTCGATTAAATCTGTACAATACAAGTCAAGATTTGCGAGAACAAGTGGAGGCGTTTGGTCTGGAACGTTGAGAATTACAGACAAAACTTCTCTCTGCCGGAAGGTGTTGATGAAGGTGTGAAGGTATTCAGCAAGCATTCGATCATCGTTGTAGATTGCAAGGGCGTTAACGCTGTCCAAGAATACAAAGTTACGAGCTGCGGTGGTCATTCTTAGAATATACAGTGTTCTCAAGAGAACGGACTCGAGCATAATTGGGCTGTCGACAAAATGGATGTTCGTGTAGGCAACGTCAGTACCTCCAAGGATGCCAGAGGAAACCAAATCAACGAACTGGATTCGAGAAATGTCTTCGTCAGTGAGTCCAATTGCCTTGAATTCTTCAATACGTTCTGCTGCACCGACGCTGGCACAAATGTATACGCCGCCCATTTCAAACATCTGCATAAGAGGAATGAGAGTGCTTGCAGTGACGTTGAATGCGTTGGAATTACCACAGCGAACCTGAATCGAACTGTTGAGGCTAACATCCTGGGCAAGTTGCTCAGCAATACGGTCATCGAGTACGAGATTCGTGTACATTATCATCAACCTACCTTGTTGGTTTTATCGTGTTGAGCGCCCCATTTGAGCATTGGAGTAAGCATAACTCCGAGCGGAGTCAGTTCGATAGCGTGTTTCGCTCTGCTGTGGGAAGTACCTCGCATCTTTACCACCTGTAGGAAACGAAGAAGGTGACCCATGCGTTCGACATCACCCATGACGATAATCCCGTCAGCAATTGCCTCCTCCACACCGAAGGAAGACCAATGAGCGTTTTCTGTGGCAGATGTAATCTCTGAAATCAGGATGGTTGTGCAACCAAGTGAGGCAAGTTTCTTACCAAGAGTGAAGAGGAAGTCACGAATCAATTGCTCGGATTTAATCTTGTAACAAAGTGTAGTCACCGAATCAATCACAAGCCGTGTAGCACCGATTTCGTGAACGATGTTGATAATCGCTTTAATCAAGGCGTGAACATCGTCAAGGTCGAAGGACGCCTTGTCCAGACCGAGCCAAGAATACAACACATCCATGTCAAAAACGTTGATTTTGCCAGAGTCAACCATTTTCATATCGAAAAAAGCGTATTGCCGGATGTTTTCGAGGAGTTTAATCGAAGGTTCAGTTGCAGTAAAGTGCGCACATGATTCAGGGAACTTTGCAAGAGCACCACGGACAAGGAACTCCATGGCAAGTGTGGTCTTTCCTGAGCCACATGTACCTGCAGCAAGAACGGTCGAGCCGTGGGGTATACCGCCCCGAAGGATTTCGTCCAAGCCGTGAATACCCGTAATACAGCGGTCACGGGTGTAATTAGAGGTTGACTGCATGGGATTCAACATCACCAGTGGCTTTGGGTTCATGAAGCATCCGCTAATTAGCGCTCAAACAAGCACCGGATATCACGAACTTGAGATTGTCCCTGGAGTAGGTGAAGTTTGAACCGCCCAAGAGGCTTGAGTGCCGTTGAACGTCGCCTCCATTGATTGGCCCAAAGAGGTGAATAAACCGTCCTCGCCACCCCACTGAACCGTCATCACATCATATGGCCTTGCTTGGTCAAGTTGCGTGTAACGCAGGGAAAGTACACCCTTACCGTCGTTGAGCAAGTTAATTGACCCCACACCAAGGAACGATTCCTGTGATAAATCAATGATCTGTGAAGCACCATCGCTGGCTTGTGAGCTTTCATCTCCGGTAAAAAGTACAGTCGAATGCCCAGAAACTACACCATCTTGGAACAACAGATTCGTCCCCCCATCTGCAGAGGTGTGATTCAAAGACCATCCTCGTAAGGAAAGGGCGAAGTCATTCGGATTATAGATTTCAATCCACTCTGGCCCGAGGGATATCGGCCGCAGCATAACTTCGCTCAAATAGAGGTCGTTGTCTTTTTGACCTCCACGATGAACTTCAAGAATGACTCGAAGGATTTCTCCGTTTTGTGAGAATTGACGGTTGGCCGAGGAAGAGGCGGTAGCCGTAGAACGTTCTGTACCTCCGGAAAACAAATCCACGCCTACTCGAGAAGCGTTGTCTGATTCAATCACAGAAATCGACAAATAAAGCGAAAAACCAACATCCAATCCGAGCCCCAGCGCCATGTTATCTTCGGACACATTACGTAGCGCTTCAATACGTTGTTCATCCAATATGCCGCCACTCACAAGGCCAGTCTGCACTCGCCCATTGTCCAAGGATACGGCATCCAATAAATGCCACTCAGATGTCGAGTTATTGAAGTCGAGACTGTCAGGGCCCATTGGAACAAACCATCCGCCGTCTGAAGTCAAACGATCCATACCTTGTACAGCAGCACGGTCGATTCGGTCTACATCTGGGTCGTTCGAGCCCATCTGAAGTTGTGCCAGTGAAAGAAAGGCGGTAAGAATCATGAGAAACAACGCAAATGCCGAAAGAAATTCAATGACTGCCGTGAGAGCATTGTTGTCTCTTTCAAGAGAGCAAACCTCCACACCGCGCATGAAGTTGCTACTGTTCGGCGATTGAAGAGGTTGCCGCATGGAGTGAATGCAAATCATCGAATTATTGCGCCAATGCCCCCTTCGGGGGCGATGACTCTTTGAAGCCCCGCTGCGAGGCATCTGTCAATGTCGCGCCGTGCAGTTCGTGAATCTGGCCGTAAAAGCGGGAGTATCTGCTTTGTTGTTCTTCTCCTCTTGGCATCACTCACTGGTCTGATATCGCTACCTGGCGCATCTGCAAATGTGAGCGGTGACCTCGCACTTATCGGCACCAATTCACCCGTCGAAGACGCATGGGGTTCTTCTTGGGAGAACATAAACTTCAACGTCACCATCGCCAATGAAGGATTGCAATCGGTCGCAAGTAGAGACCTACGGTGGTATGCATGCGAGGGAGAAGTCGATGTAAACAGCTGTAAATCGAATTATGTGAAATTTGGAAGTTTTTCCCTCCCGACAATTTACTCTGGGACCACTTCAGATTATCAATCATCTAACGCATGGAATCCGTCTGGAGATGAAGGTGTTTTTACAATCGTCTACGCATTTACTCTTACAGACCAAGATCCATCAGATGACGAATTAATGTTCAGAATTAACCTCACTCGGTCGTTCGTCGACCTCAGCGTCGATTCCAATTTCGACCCGACTACTACCTTAACGAACCTTGGGTTCGATGGTGAGCAGGCCATTTTGAACACTGGAACTGACTACACTATGAACGCGAAAGGCTCCGTCACAGCGTGCGGTACATGCAACTTCGTTGCCGACATTGGATGGCAACTTTGGTCCAGTGACGGCGTTGTTCTGGTTTCAGAATCTTCAAGCAGTGTTACGAATCTTCCGTCATGGGGTGGAGTCTCCCCCTTCACTCGGGTCATGCCCGTACTCAACCACGACGATGAAGGTACTTTCCTGTTAAAGTGGGGACTGCTTAGTAGCTCCGGGACTCCATACGGGGATTTGGAACCGTCAAATGATTTATCAGAACTCATTGTCGTTTTTGACGACACAATCGACCTCCAAGCAACATCGATGATTCCAGGTCATGATCCCACTTCAGTGAATTATTACTATGGAGAAGAGATGGTGGAAACGGTAATCACCAACAACGGGTATGTCAGCATCTCATCTACGAACGTCATGTTCCAAGTTTACGATCAACTCGGCGAACTTGAGGACGAATCACAATGCCCACTCTTTGATTTCCACCCAGGTCAAGAGCAAACTTGCATGTTCAATGTCACCTTGATAGGGACGGATAAAATAATGACAATCAGTATACCCTCTGTATTCGCTGAAGGTTCGGATTCAACGCCGGGTGACAACAGTTTGACTGAAACAACAGATTTCATCGCCGGCGACATTGACGCTACCATCACCCAAAGCAACTCTCAAGGAATTTACACAACAGGTGACCAGATCATCATGGTTGCTCGAACTGGGGATACCGCAGCGGCACCTCTCAACTATTCCTGGTTCAAAGCAGGCATAATCAACATTGGATACGGTAACATCCTGAACATTTCAGGCTCAGTTCTTGGACTCGGCGACCATACTGTAACTCTACGTGTCACGGATGCCTTTGGAGAACTTGAATCCGCTCACGTCGATGTTACTCTGTTCAACTATGTCTCGCTCGACAACGGCGACCTGTTTTCAGGAGAAGCCGTCACGCGCTCACTTTCTTACTTTGAACATGAGTCGATTTTACCTGTTCTCGGCACACAATACGGTATTGGAGAAGGGAGAGAACCCCTGCTCTTGCTGTCGTTCAATATTTTATCTGTTGCAGACGATTCCGACAACACTGGACTCGACAGGATGAACATACACCTCAACACTTCAAACATACTCCCAAGCAACATTCCATTGGAAACCGTTGAATTGAGATACCTTCCATCCCTTGAGGACAATATATGGACATATCTTGATGAATACACGAAGAACATCGACAACACGTTCGACATAACACTGTATGGAAATGGTGTTTTGATGATTATTGGCGTAGCGCCGCCTGCAAATATCTCCAGTGGCCCACTGGACTACAAACAACTCCAGGCCGGCAGTATTGAACTGAACTGGACGCCTGAAGGTGATGTGAGCAATCCATATGTTGGATCTTGGAACATCTACAAACTTACCGTAACCAACAGTGCAGGAACAATCTTCCCAAATCCGTACCCGGATTTCAATTCCATTGTGTGGGATCAACTTACTTCAACGACGATGGTAGCTTCACTCTCACCGAGCATGGATTCCTGGAACGACCCAACCCCTCTCCAAGACGGAATTTGTGCATCCTATGCCATCATGCCTGCTGACCGGGAAGGCTCGCCTGATTTCCTTCACATTGAGATTTCAAGAGACAACTCTGGACAGCCTGTGGCATTCTGTGGCGATTCTGTTGCCCCAGACAAAGTTGTCACAAACCTGCGAGTTTCATCATCATTCACTAACGATACAGACTGCTACAAAATCATGAACGACTGGTCAATGTGTTACGATGTCAACATGTCATGGACATGGCCAGACCATGAAGCAAATGGCAACGTCACTTGGAACCTCTATCGTACCGATCAAAGGCCCGATGAAATCGACATCACCTTCTTGACTCCAATTGAAGAAGGTTTGACGGGTGTTTCTGGCGAAAAGGGATACTACAATCAAAGCGGCATATCAGATGATAACATACGCCCATACCGAACGTTCTACTACATATTGGCTCCAGTCGACTCAGTTGGAAACCAATTGAACGAAGCGAACTATCCGACGAACTCAATCCGCGTGAGCATCGAAGATGAATGGTGGGACTACAATCAACACCTCATACCTGAACCAGCACCAGAACCAGAGCCGCCGTTGGGCGTAGAATGGTTGGGGACGCTCACAGACTACATGGGGGTTCAAGAGTTCCAATTGACCGGTGCTGCAGCGCTTCTTACGCTCGTAACGAGCATGATTTTCTTACCTCTTATCATTAAGAAAAGAAAGCGATTGGCAAGGATCATGAATGCTCGTAAAAACCGAACAAACTCTCAGATGACTGCACAGGACCTTGAAGACTTCTTCGATTGACAAGATGGCGCGGCAGGGGAGATTTGAACTCCCGAGGTGAGACACCACTGGATTAGCAATCCAGCGCAATGGCCAGGCTATGCGACTGCCGCAG
>JABIWF010000056.1 GCA_018701175.1 Methanobacteriota archaeon | reverse complement strand
CGCTCAAGAGCCAGTGTTAAGCTCACTGTCGAGAACGTGATACGTGAAAAATTCACTTTAGCCATCAGCATGACTTCCATCGATGAAATAAACAAGTCGAGGGATTGGTTTTACAGGCATTGCGAAAGGATGATCGGCGAGCGTCTGAAGCCTCATGGACTTTACTTGGTTAACATCACTGTCAATGATATCACGGACAGCGCTGGAATAATCGACGGCATGCGTCGACAGGCACTTGAGGAGTATCGCCAACGTCAAGAAAGCCGGTAATGGATTAACGGAGGCTCAAACCCGAGCCATTAATCCAAGTGAAAGCGGGATCGGTGACATGAAACGGCGGTGTGTTGGGGTGTCGAGATTGCATCTGCGAATGTGATGTTGAAGTAAAGTAAGAGGGGCTGAGCGTGGGAGCAATCCTTGACGGAAGTCATGGATGACTTCGAGCACTTCTTGACGTTCCATTTTGCTCAAATTGTGAGATAATTTGCCGAGAACCCGTTCCATTGCGTGGGCAATAGGGCCACTTTTGGTCAGGACATTGAGGGATTTTTGGGCCTCAGTCATGTAAGCAAGTGCAACGGTTTCTGCCCGGTCGCCATTGTCAAACCCTTCGGCGATGAGGCGCCCAAGGCGGCGTTTAGCATCGGGTGAGCGGCTGAGCAGGAAGAGTTTGTTTGTGTTATGAAACTGCATCAAAGCTTTGGCCGTCCAACCGTTCAATCCTTCTTCTCGCCATAGAGAAAAGAAATGAACTCGGGCCAAGTAATGCTCGGCCTGACGAGCATCGGTAAGGCGACCTTCCTCAATGACTGGAATGTGCGGATAGAGCGTCGTGAATACTTTGGCAAACATGCCTCTGCCGTCGCGTGTTGCGTGGACGTGTCCTTCGCGATAGACTTTGACTCGTTCTAATCCACAACTTGGAGAATCTTTCTTGAAAACAAAGCCGCATATTCCGGATTCAACCAACGCATCTGCTTGCAGTTGAGCATACTCCAGCATCCGGTCTGTGAAGTCATCTCCGTTCTTGGGGTTAACGAGTCGAATGGAATTACCATCGTTCACCAAACGGATGGTTGGTCGTGGAACACCCATGCCGATACCGACTTCAGGACATACGCCTACGAGATCAAAGTGGCCGTTCCATTTGCGCGTAAGTGCACGGAACTCAGCTGCATCTCCATTGTAACGTACCTTTTGCCCAAGGAGGCAAGATGAAACAGCGAGTCTGGGTTTTACGACCATGTACTTATGTTTTCAAATGAGTATATCAAACACTGTTTGACAACACGGATGAGAAGGTAGGCGCCCACTCCGAGAATTGAACTCGGGTCGCAGGAATGACAATCCTGCATGATAACCTCTACACCAAGCGGGCCTAAGCAAGTCATCCGTTACGCAACCGCTATTTAAGCCGCGCCATGTGGCCAGTATGGGGCGTAATCGATGGCGGGAAAAAAAACATCTGCTGAACAATCAAAAGAAGAACAAAAAGATGCGCATGTCGGAAATCTCCTTAATGCTGCGTTTGGCGATCTCGGTGGATTACAAAGAAATGAGGAGGAACTGGCTCCTACGCCGGAAAATGTGGCTGAAGAAACACAGGCTACTCCTCAACCATCGAAGCCAAGTGGACCTCCGCCAGGACCTTCGGCAAAACCCCCGTCTGGTCCACCTTCTGGTCCACCTTCTGGTCCACCCTCTGGACCTCCATCCAAAACTCCGAATGCAGATGAACAAGAGGCGCAACATGATGGGCATACGTCTGCCATCTCAAAACCCCCGTCTAGTCCTCCGTCTGGCCCACCTTCTGGCCCTCCATCTGGCCCACCTTCCGGGCCTCCATCTGCATCCAACGATGAACCAAATGAAGTGATTCAAGATTCGGAAATAGTAGTTGAACAAATGTTAGAATCGACTCCTCCAATAGTGGAGACTTCAGCTCCAGTCGAAGAAGATCCAGAAGAAAGTACAGAGAGTGTTGATGAAGATATTTCAGAACCCGAAGCAATTCCGGCCGTAGAGGCTGAACAACCTGTTCAAAGCGCACCTGAACCTGTTGCTGAATCGGTTGTAGAGGCGTCTCCGCAGGAATCCGTTGAACATCAAAATGATGACCAGCAAGCACAGGCTGAACTGGAAATTGCTCGGCTTAATGCCGAAGTCGAACGGTTGCGAATGTCAATGGCTGGAGCGGTTGATGTCATTGAAGAACTGGAAACCCCACCTATGCCTCCTGCTGTCATCGAAGATATCATCATCGGCGCTCACATAGTAAGCGACTTTGCGCGTCTTGCTCGTCAGCTGGACCGAGAACAACTCATTCGAGCGACAATGGGCACTATTGCAATGTTGCATCCTGATAACCTTGGCATTATGGTCTCAACACGAAACAGAGTACTTCTACCACGACTCGACGAACGCGGATTGTGTGCGGGCTTCCTTGGAAAGGCGGCCCCTCGAGGTGCGCCTGCAGACTGGAGGACTTTGGAAGTGATTCTAGCTCTGGCAAGCAGTGCGGTAACTGGTGGCCCTGCTGCAGTCATCCACTCACATGGCCCTTACACGACCGCTGCAAGCTGTGAAAAAGACCTCGTCTTGGTTCAACCAATTGACAAGATTGGAAAAGAACAGATTGGAAATGTCATTATCGTCGATCCGGACGAAGACGACCCTGCCCATTTCTTGAAACAAATTACTGAAGCACTGTATCAAGGCGGCATGCGCTGTGTAGTCGTGCGTGGAATGGGTGCTTATGCGGTCGGAGCGAATCTTGATCAAGCCTGGGCAAACGCTGCCATGCTTGAGCACAGCATGAGAATCGTATTACTTGCAAGACAAGCAAACCTGAAAATCTGAGTTCAAATCTCGATTTGAACGTAATCTCCCTCGACTCGTGTTTCGTAGATTTTCAAATTCTTTTGTTTGGATAGTTTTCCAAGCAATTTACCGTACGGTGGGAAAAGTGGAAACGGTGACCATTCTGTCACCTCTCCATCATCGATTTGATACGTCGTTTGGTGCAGTGGGCAACGGATACATCCATCTTCGATTTTAGCACCCCAGGCAAGAGGCCACCGCATGTGCCGGCACAGCCCTTCAGTGGCAAAATAATCGTCACCAATTTGGCCAACCATGACTGTTTTGACACCGAATGTTACCATCTTCGTTTTACCAGGCTTCAGTCGCTTCGTCTTTACCGCATTCTTCCATTCCATTGTCTCACCCACTGATTTGGCTCATTCCGCCATCGAGGTGGAAGACTTGGCCCGTGATGTTGTCCGGTGCATCGCACAGCAACCACTGCATTGTTGCGGCTACTTCTTGTTTCTGATTGATTCTCTTTAGAGGGATTTTACTTACGGCTGCTTCTCTCATCGCATCTGAACGAAGTAACGTTGCTGCTAACCTCGTTTCGGTAAGACCGGGTGCAACGACATTCAAGCGAATTCCTCGCTGGCTGTAGGTCGCTGCAGCAGACCTCACCATTGCCTCAATCCCACCCTTTGCGGCTGCAATGGCTTCATGGTTGATCATTCCAAGCGTTGCTGCAACACTGGATGTGAAGACGAGTCTTCCTCCACCGCTTCGTAGCATGGTTTTACAAGCAACTGAAAGCGTCAAAAAGGCACTCGAGAGGTTGGTGTGAATGACTTCATCAAAAGCGTCGAGAGCGAGTGCATGTGGTGGGCGAATCACCAGCGAGCCAACCAGATGAGCAACGCCATTAATCGTGCCATCGCCTGCTTCTTTGGCCTTATCGACTGCTGATTGAACTGCATCCTTATCCAACGCATCACCATGAATCAAATGTGCTCCTTGTTCGACGAGCGATTGAACTCGATTCGTGTCTCGTGCTAGAAGGGTAATGTTGTGTCCCAGTTCCAAAAGATTCTGCCCGAGTTCGAGAGCGATATCGCTGCTGGCACCGATGATGAGAAATGACTTGCTCATGATGTGAAATTCATGAGTGTGCATTTATACTTCTGTTTTCATGAATATTGATTATCTGAACAAGACGAGTTGGTATCTAAAAGCAACACAGAGGTAGAGTATTGGGTTCACAGTCCTTTAGGAGTGCGCCATGGAGAATCTTCAAGCAACGCCAAATCATCTTCTGGCATTCCGACTCTCATGCGAGAAAAGGGCACTTGGGTAGATGATTTTGGTGCATTTGCTTTTTTCTTAGCAAAGTATTCTCCACCTTTCTTGCGAACAATCGTTTCACCGACTGCAAACAAGATCAACATCGATGAGAGAAGGATATGCCCCTCAAGTGAATACGCAGCGAAGGGCTGAATGTAGAGGGTTTGTTGAGTAAGAATGCCCGGGTCAGCATTCGTTTTCACGATGTAAGTGCCAGGCATGAGTTCGCCGTTCCAATCCGGCATTGCATCGCCCAGTTCGCCGGCCCATTGTGCAACAACCTGCCCTTGATTATCGATGATTTCCCAACCAATGGAGCCGTCGTCCACGGAGAGTGCTTCAAATTCAAATTCAAAAGTCGAAGGCATGGACTTGTCTTGCCCAAAAACGCCACCGAGAGTAACGGTTCTGTCTTCGATGGCGTGGTCGTAATCATTGATTTCATACGGCGCTGCATTATCAGAAATACCACCCCAGAGGGAATTGACGAGCAACAGGGCAATAGGCCACAAGATTGTGTTAAGACGTGCCCTGTCCATAACAGTAAATTCCCCTGATAGGTTTTAGCAGTATGTTTTCAACTGCGTATCGAATTTCCAAATCCTAACTCGGTTACGATGCGCCTCATCCATTCGAGTTTCTGCATCTTGATTGAAGGGGTTGTCGTTGCAGACCAAGCCCCTACCTTCTGCGTTGAAAAGCCAATTAATTCAATGTTTTCAGGAACTACTCCCATCGATAAAACGAAGCACAATGCTCGGTCACCGTCCGTAAATCCTCCAAAATTATACACTCCCGTGAGTTCTTTGGTAACTTGGTGAGAAAGAATTAGTGAAGGTGGGCTTGAATGTTCTTGCCACCTCTGAAGTATTCCACTCCATCGATTTATGTTATCGCCGTGTGCGTGAGCAACGATGGTCTGACCTGCTTCAGCAGCTCGGTCAAGATGTTCGGCACCATCGAAATCTGAGACCACGCATGCTAGGCGATCGTAGACCTCAAGCACGCCCACCGCTCCATCAGCAGCAACAAATACAACTTGTGTGCCCTCGAACCGTTGAAGTTCAGAAGGTTCTACTGCTGCTCCAAGAAGAACGACTCGCTCTGCGTTAACCAGTTCGTTGCGAAGCCGTGTAAGCGTCAGCTCTCTCATTACAGGTGACCAAAGCGAATGCTTTGCCAACGATTGTTGCAAAAGCTCAGCGCTTTCAACATCATCAGCCTCGGACCACCCAAACGCTTCCCGCACTTCAGACTGAACTGAGAAAACACTCGGTATGGGGGCCAGGTGCATGCACTGTGCAACGCCTTCGCCCACATGAACCATCCGTTCACTTTGTTGAAGTTCTTATGCAGTTGAAGCACGTGGGGTTGACATGCCCGTCCCAAGAACGCTCCCTGCGCTCGTGGACGAGGTGACGTTTGCGCGCTACCCTTTTCTCCCGCAAGCAGGCGATTGGATACGAGGGATGGCCGTTCAACACGGCATCGATTTGGATGAATTACTCGATGGCGCTTGGATGGAAAAAGCCCGTTCTCGTGCGCGAATCCGCCTCATAGATTCCATACAGTCTAGGGAAGGTGTTGAGGTCGTAGGTGGAGACTTATTCACTGAAGAAGGGCGAATCATTGAAGCATTCTCATTCTATTATGCTCGCTTAGTGGTTTGTGCTTCTGAAGACGAGCGTTTGATTGCTCGATGGGCGCAAGCAGAGGCCGCCCGGGCCGAACAAGTGCTCATCAAAGACCACAAAAATCTCGATGTCATCGCCCGAACATACATCGCCAATATCCAGCGAACTGAAGGTCAAAGTCCATCGGCAAATGCAGGCCCTTCACAAAATTATGGAGGGGCATTACAACAACAACGTCGCTCCTCCTCAGGGCCGCTGTGGAAAATTGGGTTGAGTGACTTCATCGAAATCTGTCCCAAGATTACCGGTTCTCGCTGGAGACTCCCAAACTGCGATGTTCGTGATGGATGGGTCACTCTTTTCGAAGAGCCTCAGTACGGTTCTTCAGCGAAACTTTCTCGGTTGCTACGTGAACGAATAAAGGCGGGCGTAGAGCAAGAGGCTTTAGAAAAAATGGGGGAAATCACCATGGATTTAGCCGTACGCCTGGCTGAACCGGTTGGCATGGTTCGTAATTTAATGGCAAACAAGGCAACTGAAGCAATTGCATTGGTGGGCGCAGACGAAAACGATTGGCCGCCATGCATGAGGAAAGCAGTGGCTGAGTTGGCGAACGGTGTCAACTTGAACCACTTCGGACGCCTCTTCCTCGCTTCAATGGCTGCAACTCTTGCGCTTCCCAAAGAATCGTGTGTGGCCTTCTTTAGGGGCGCTCCTGACTTCAGCGAAAGTACGACATCATACCAAGTTGATCACGTCTATCAACATGCATACACCCCTTCTGGGTGTGGCAAACTCAAGGTAAACCACAACTGCCCCGTTCTTCCCGGAGACGACCGATTGTGCGACCAGCCTTGGCTCGATCATCCGCTCAAGTACATTCGAGCAACTCAGCGTTGGAAAGCGAAAAACAAGCAGGCTGAGGCACAAGCAATTGCACTTGTCAGCAATCAAAATGGTTCCGAAGAGAAGGCTGAAGATTCATCTGATTAATGGGCATTCGCGCGAAGACTTTGAAACATGTGAGTGGTTAGCATCCATCAACCACCGGTGAATATCAATGACTCGAACACTTGTTTTAACCGTCGACCGAGATAATGACCTCGGCGTTAAGACTGGAATTCGTGGACCGGTCGTCGGTCGCCGTCAAGTAATGGCTGCAGCCCTAAAACTTGGAATCGCAGACCCTGAAGAAAGCGATACAAATGCAATCCTTGGAGCGTTATCTCAGCAC
Source organism: Methanobacteriota archaeon (assembly GCA_018701175.1). Taxonomy (GTDB): domain Archaea; phylum Thermoplasmatota; class Poseidoniia; order Poseidoniales; family Poseidoniaceae; genus MGIIa-L1. The sequence goes on along the minus strand of JABIWF010000056.1, from coordinate 1,231 downwards.
GACAACCTCGCTGAAAACAATGCAGAAGAGGAAGATGTGGAAATTGCAATCCTTACCGGTGATGAAAAAGTAGGCATTCGCTCTGACCGAGCGGTTGCTGCCCAATTGGAAGAAGTCGTGGCGGCATTCCAGCCAGACAAAGCAATTCTGGTTACGGACGGTGCAGAGGACGAATCTGTTCTTCCGATTATACAATCTCAAGTTCGCATAGACCACGTTGAGAAGATCATAGTGAAGCAATCAAAGGGTATCGAAGGTACCTACTATTACATCGTGAAAGCACTTGAAGATCCAAAGTGGAGAGCGAAGATTATGATTCCAGTTGGGCTCGTAATGGCGCTGTTTGGGCTTGGAATCATGTTGCCAAATGAAATCGGTGGAATTGTCATCGGTGGACTGCCGCTTGTTACTGGATTGTACTTACTGAGTAAGGGCGCTGGAATTGAAACGACCGTTAACAAAGTGATTCAAGAAATGCGCGACAATGCCGATGCTGCAATGTTCTCATCGCTTTTGTGGACTGCAACCTTGTTTAGCGCCATTTTCGCTGTAGCTGAAGGCTACCGTGAATACAGTGCTCAAATTCTTTCTGAGAGTTCATCCGTTGTATGGCTTGAAGTCGTTCATTCTGCCCTCGCATGGATCGTTATTGCTTTCTTGACTTCGACTGCCGGATTCATGTTGCTGCGATTGAAGCGGGGTTCGTTTTCTGGACGACTGTTGGTACTCGGTATCTTTGGCATGGTCGTTTACTCATTCGTCGATACCGCCCTGGACATTGCAATCCGTGTTCTGCTTGGCGAGTCCTATGAATTCAGCGTCTCGGTTATCATTGACGATTTGCAATACCCAATGATTTGGGTTGTTGTATTGTGGATGGCAATGACCATTGTTCGTTCGCTAAGAACCCGTCAAGCGCAGACTGAGCGCTACTGGGGAATCTGATTCACAGGATGAACTTCGGCATCTTTCGGGCCATTGTATTGTGGCCTACAACACCAATGAGTGCACCCTTTGCATCGACAACACCGATTTGATTCAAGTCGTGAGCGAGCATCAATGCGCCTGCTTTGAGAAGTGGGGTGCTCTCGTTAACAGTAATTGGTGGTTGGTTGACCAGTTGCTGTGCAGGAATTCCATGCATCCACGCAATATCCCTGTTGACGGTTTTTCGAGCGATGATTTTCAAAACATCAACGGCGTGAATTCTTCCTTGTGGAGCCCCTTCACT
>JABIWF010000012.1 GCA_018701175.1 Methanobacteriota archaeon | reverse complement strand
GAATGCCCAATGACCATCCGAATCCCACTTGGTGCTCGGACTCGCTCTGGGCCTTTCCATGCGAACATGATTGAATCGTGGTTTGCAAACGACCCCGGATTGGTTGTTGTTGCTGCAGGAACTCCACAGGATGCCTATGATTTGCTTATGGAAAGCGCCGAACTTAACGACCCTGTACTGTTCCTGGAACACATCGGATTGTATGGACTGCGTGGGGGATTAACCGGTTGGGGTCAAAACATCAACCAAAAGGTCGACACTGAAGCAGTGAAAAAAGCAATTGCAAACGGTGAACGATACAAACTTGGTAAAGCCGCAGTCGTACGTGGCGGTCGCGATGTGACCCTCGTAACGTGGGGTTCGATGCTCCACGTCGCACAACAAGCTGCTGAACAACTTGCTTCTGATGATATTGAAGTGGAGATAGTGGATTTGCGAACATTGCTTCCCTTCGATGCTCAAACCTGCATCGATTCAGTGATGAGAACAGGACGCCTTGTTGTCTTGCAGGAAGGTCAATGGTGCGGTGGACTCGGACACAGCATTCAGAGCAGAATCCTCGAGTCATGTTTCTACACTCTCGAGTCTGCTCCGCTTGTAATCGGGGCACTTGACACACCTGTGCCGTTCTCACCACCGCTTGAAAATTTCACGATACCATCGGTAGAACATGTCGTGAAAATATTGCGAATGACGGCTCAATCTTGAGCCTTTTTATTGCTTTCATCCAGTTTGAGACGCACAAAAAGTTCTGCTGCAATCCATGCTCCGCAGACGGTCATTAAAATATAGAAGGGGATGCTCGAAGACATTCCAGCGATAATATTAGGGCCGAAAGTCCGAGCAGGATTCATTGATGCTCCGGTTAGAGGCCCGAAAAAGTACGCAAGTACAGCCACAACGAACCCAACGAAAACGGCAATGGAAACATGCGTTTTCGAACGCAATACGATCCAGTAAATGCTTGCCATTAATGCGAACGTGATGAACAGTTCAATCATACTTGCACTTGCCATGGATACATCATCTGCAATTGATGTTGGCCCGACGCCACTAAGGCAAAAGGCGGCCAATAAGGCGCCGCTGAGTTGTGAGGCAATGTAAGGAATAACAGCTTCTTTTTCGAGGTGCCCAGTTCTAAAAAACGCCAGAGAGACCGCAGGATTAATGTGCGCTCCACTGATTGGTTGGAAGATGAGTATAGCAACGGTGACTGCTGCTCCAAAACTGATGGAAACAACTGCACCTGATGCGCCAAGAGCGATGCTTCCACACCCGACTCCAACCATCAATGCAGTTCCGAGAAATTCGGCCATACATCGCCGCAGCATGTCAAATCGTTCAGTGAGTCAGTTATGTGCTTTGCTCACGCCATACTCTGCGGGATGAAGGGAACCGTGAAGAAGTAAGGATTCTTGGTTGCTCCTATGGGGTCCGACGACAGAGTGATGGGCATCCCTCAACTTATTCATTTTCAGACGCTCGTTACAACCGGAGCATTGTTTCTTGCTATCGTCGCAGTACGCGTTTTAGAACAATCCGCAGGAATTGACAGCCTCCTTCTCACCGGCGTTATTGCTTGTCTAGCACTCGGTCTTCTCATTTTTTCCGCTGATTTTTTCATTGAAGGAGCGAAAGGGTTGGCTCGTCGTGGCGGTTTACCGGAAGTCGTCATTGGTTTGACGATTGTTTCGATCGGCACTTCGCTTCCTGAAATCCTCGTTACAACCACTGCCGCATTGGATATTCCATCGTCACCCGAAGTCGCAGATTTCGCAATCGGCTCAATCCTTGGTTCGGTTTTCGTTCAAATTACTCTGATTATGGGTATTGTAGTGGTCAAAAACGGACTTAAAATTCGCGAATCATGGCTCAAGCGAGACGGTCTCATCATGTTGCTTGCAGTCCTCCTTTTGACTTTCTTTTTACTTACCAACTATATCCTTGAACGGTGGGAAGCAGGCATCTTGGTGGGTCTATACATCACCTACATTGGATGGTTGTTGAAGCACAGGAAAGTTATCCAACTGGAAGAAGAGGAAAATCGCGAAGAGGTCGAAGTCCGTGGCTCAAACTGGACGACTGCAGCCTACACAATTATGGTAATTGGAGGTCTTGCTTTCGCCGTTTTCGCTGCGCATCATCTTGTAGAATATGCAAGCATGATTGCTCTTGAGTTGAAGGTTCCACAAGCCATAGTAGGGACTACAGTGTCCGGAATCGGTACATCATTGCCCGAATTGACGATTGCTATAATGGCATCAAAGAGAAGCCAGGGCGTTGCCATTGGAACTTTGATCGGCTCGAACATCACGGACCCATTGCTTTCCATCGGACTCGCAGGACTTATTCATCCACTCGCTATTTCTTCTCAAGGATTTGACTTCATTGTCTACATACTCATGCCATTCACGGTCGTTGGATGCGGAATTGCGTTGCTGATGATGCGTACGTCTTACGAGTTCAAGAAATGGGAGGGTTACACAATGATTCTCATCTATGTTCTCTTCCTTATCGTATTGGAATCCTACAACCGAAAATGGATAACGTTCTGAAACAATGAAGAAATAAGGGGCGACTCCTTGGGTTGTCCATGGTGAACTTCCAACTGGACGAGATGCAAGAGATGCTGAGGGAATTGGCACATGAGTTTGCTGTTGATGAAATCCGTCCACATGCTGAACATTGGGATGCAGAGTCAATTTATCCCAAAGAAGCAATCCAAGCCGCACATGAGATGGGATTGCTCAATTTGCATATCTCAGAAGACTATGGTGGTCCTGGTCTCGGTTCGATGGAAGAAGTACTGGTGAACGAGGAACTCGCATGGGGTGACCCTGGTTTTGCAACAGCAGCATACGCCACATCATTGGCTTGTGCTCCAATTATTACAGGGGCAACCGAGGAACAGAAACAAAAATGGTTGCGGATGGTTTCTGAAGAAGGCAAACTCGCCTCCTATGCAGTTACTGAACCAGGAGCGGGTTCTGATGTGGCGGCGTGTAAAACTTCAGCCGTTCGAGACGGAGATGAATACGTCATCAATGGCTCGAAAATGTGGATTACAGGTGCAGGATACGCAGATTTCTTCTTTGTTCTCGCAAAGACTGATGTTGATGCTGGTTACAAAGGGATGTCGGGATTCATTGTTGAAAGTTCAGCCGATGGATTTTCTCTTGGTAAGAAGGAAAGCAACATGGGACAACGATGCTCGGATACACGCTCGATACAGTTCGACGATGTCCGTATTCCGGCAGACCAATTGGTCGGCGGCTCGGAATCTGGTGGCTGGATGAACGCTATGAAGGCGTTTGACATGAGCCGCCCAAACATTGCAGCGCATGCTACCGGCCTTGCTCGAGCAGCGTACGAACACGCTTTGCAATACTCCGGTGAGCGTACTACTTTTGGCAAACCTTTGCATAAGCATCAAGCGATACAATTCATGCTTGCTGACATGAAGACCAAGATTGAAGCGTCACGAATGCTGACTTGGAAATCTGCTGCTGATTCTGATGCAGGTGTTCAAAACACGGAATCTGCAGCCCACGCAAAGCGTTTTGCCGCAGATACGGCCATGGAAGTCTCGACCGATGCAGTCCAGGTTTACGGCGGATACGGCTATTCAGAGGAATACCCGGTTGCTCGCCTCATGCGAGGTGCTAAGGTTATGCAAATCTACGAGGGTTCATCGCAAGTTCAAAAGATGATTATTGGTCGAGAAATAACCAAGCATCTATGATTCTTTGTCGTGGAACTTGTCGACCATGTGATTCCAAAAATCCGTTAAATGGTCGTCTCTCTTCCTCTTTTTTTCCTCGATAGCTTCTCTTTGTGCCTCTAACTGTTCATCGTTTTCTTCCTGGAGTTCAAGAAAGTCTTCCAAAGATTGCATTTCCTCTATCATTTGGTGGTTTTCATATTCGTTATTTTGATGGTACATCTCTTCTTCGTGTTCTTCCTCCATCCAATCATGTCCGTATTCGGCCATCTCTTCGGTGACAATCATTGTATCTTGAAAAATCATAATGTTTGCTAGCATCTGACGTGTACACACAATGAACTGAGCCAACAAGGGGATTTCCATTGCCGTTTGAATATCGTTGGAGAGCGATAAAATCACTGTGACTATTTGGTCGCCGATAGGCAGGTTCTGTTCGTTAGCATGAAGGCACAACTGGGCGCAGTAATCGTTTTCATCCACAATGTCACTTTCGCGCCTTCCAGCGTTCACAGAATAATTCCAACCGTTATCGTGGTCGAATATGTCGTGGTGACCATGGTATTTCGCATAGATTTCGTACCAGCGTTTTGATTCTCCTTGAACCCTCACCTTGATCTCAGTTTGCGTGAGAAGCACAAGGGTTGCAGAGGTTGATTTAACGACTCCTTGAAGCATTTCGACGGAACGAAGTTCTGGTTCGGACATTCTGTAACTTTCTTGGGACATGAAGGCCGATGAAATCGAGTCTATATCAAGAGCAAAAGACAAAGCCACTCACCTCATAACATCCCCATGGCACGTCCTTGTCCGGCAATTATACTCGCAGCCGGCGCAAGTCAACGGCTTGGACAACCCAAATCACTGGTGCGTATTGGTGATACAACCCTTGTCGGTATGGCGTACCAAAAATTGGACAAAGCCGGTTGTTCTCCAATTGTAATAGTTACTCGAAGTGAACTCGCCTTCGAGATCATGCAACAGACGATTGGCTCGAATGTTCTTTCAAACCCATCTCCTGAAAAGGGGCGAACTGGCAGCCTTCAGTGCGGAATCTTATCGCTTGCAGGTGACAAAGGTCGCATTCCAAGAGGCGTGATTGTCGCCCCAGTTGACCGGCCAGGATGGAACATTTCTCATGTCAAGTCTCTCCTTGAGTCGAACGTCTCTTCCGCTCTTGCTTCTCAAGGTCGCAAAGGCCACCCCATTTTTTTGGATAACGCTGCAATCGAATCCATTTTGACATCGAATGCCGATGTACCATTAAGAGACATTGTCAAGTTCTCCGAACATCTTGTTGATGCTCCTCTTCTCGATTTGAATATCGACACGCCAGAAGACTTGGAAACTCTATCAATTCATGAGCAAGAACTCCTCAATGGCGTGTGACTCGATATCGCAAAGGGTATGTGTGACTGCCTGCAGCATCGTACATGACTGCAGCGGTGATGGCATGGGCCTTATCGCAGTTGGCTGGCGGGCAACGTGTCGTTCTTGCCAGTGTTGTAGAAACTTCAGGCAGCGTTCCAGGTAAGGTTGGTGCACGGCTTGCCATGTCTATGAATCAAGATTGGACGGGAACGGTTGGTGGTGCGGGCTTGGAGATGAAGGTCTTGGCACGATGTCGAGAACTGCTCACTTTGAATCCCACACCGTATGGCGAGGTACTCCGTTTCGGACTCAACAAGGGTGCGAAGGGCTATGAAGTGAAACCTCTTGATTCACTGTGTGGGGGTCAAGTTACCCTTTCGATTGAGGTGATGATACCGATGCCGCATGTGTTGTTGATGGGTGGTGGGCATTGTGGGCAAGCGATTGCAGCCTCTCTTGATGCCCTTGGCTGGAAACACTCGGTGCACGACACACGTCCCGAATTTGCGGACTCAACCTTGTATCCCAATGCGCTCTCAAATTCAAGTGACACAATTGATTCCTTTTTTGCCAAAGAAAATCTCCAATCTATGGGCCGCTTTTCAGATATCCTTTTGCTCGGTCATGATTGGAGTGAAGACCAAGAGCGTCTTCTAAAATTGCTACACATGTACAACGACAACGATGCACTTCCAGACGGTGCAAGTGGACCCCGTATTGGCGTCATTGGTAGCCGTTCTAAGTGGCAAGCATTTGAGAAATCTTGCCGAAGTGAAGGTATTTCTCAACCTATTCTTGACGCAGTGATTTGTCCTATTGGACTGAACATTGGTGCGGAATCACCTGAGGAAATTGCTGTAGCTGTCGTAGCCCAAGTTATGGCTTCGTTCAAGAACGTCGATGCAAATTCCCCAAATTGGCGGTTATGATTCGTTTTTGGAAATGAATATTTTTTCTCTAAAGTAGCGTAACTCTTCGATGGATTCAAGAATGTCATCGAGCGCTAAGTGCGCTCCCTTTTTCTCGTATCTGCCAGCCTCAGGATACCAACGGCGGGCAAGTTCCTTGACCGTTGAAACATCAATCATTCGATAGTGCAAAAAATCCACAAGTTGAGGCATTTCCTTCTCCATGAACTTCTTGTCGTTCCATACACTGTTACCGCACAATGGAGCAGAGCCATGTGGTACCCATTCTTTGAGGAACTCAAGCGTTTGAATTTCGGCATGAGAACAAGAGACACCTTGGGTGCGAACTCGTTCGACAAGTCCACTTGCGTGGTGATGAGTTGTGTTCCACTCATCCATCCCTGCTAGAAGTTCTTCTGAGACCGTAACTGCTAGGTTTGGCCCTGTGGCCAAGATGTTCAGTTCGCCGTCCGTAACGACAGTGGCGATTTCAATGATGGACTCTTTCGTGATGTCGAGTCCCGTCATTTCAAGATCGATCCAAACCAAGCGCTCATGTTCTCCACCCATGAATCGCCCAAGATGAAGCAGTTTTTCAAATGGGCGTAGGGTTCTTCAAGTCCCCGTTGGAGGGAACGCTATGACGGATGCCCAAGCAGAGGACGTAATTTCAGCGGAAATTGTTCAGTCTTCAACGATTGACTCGAAGTCTTTGATCGCAGTTGGCATTCTGACCTTTCTCCTCATTTTCTCCTTTTTTGCGTTGTCTTTGGGCAGCGAAAGTAACCCACTCCAGACGGATGAAAAGGAGTCTTCAAGCGACGAATGGAGGGCTTTTTCAGTTGTGGCTCCAATCGATACCGGAATCAATGTTTACCATGAACACTTTCGTACCAACGAGACTTACCCCGACTGGCTTTTGGACGGCCTCGGTGTCAACAAAGTTTGTGAATTAACCTTTGAAGGTACTTGGCAAGAACGCTATGATGCTGACAAAGCATCATGCTGGGATACGTTGGTTGCTTCAGACATCGTCTACTTCCCCGGTACCAAAATTATTGGCTCATCGCCCGATGGTGACAGCGATATTCTCATTCTCGACGACCCCAGTGATGGTCACGGCTCTGCGGTTACAGGCGCAGTGTTGGATGCAAACCCAAACGCCGTCATCTTCTTTGTAGAGGGGTTCAGCACTGAAGCAGTTCTCGCAGCAGCAAATCAACCGTTGGTCGATATTATCTCCACTTCCTTCGGCGCACCAGGTTCTCTACCAGTGCCTGGGATTGAACGTGGGACAGAGGTTGCAGTTGTTGAACAAGGTAAAATGCACGCCGGTGCGGCAGACAACAGTCCATCTCCAGCGATTCAAGATGCTACAGCAGGGCCACCTTGGTCGATTGGAATTGCTGGTTATGCAGAAGAGGGCGATGACCAGAAAGAAATCATGTCCGGGTCTTACCCCGACATTTCAGCAGACTGGACTCAAGTTCTTCCAAACCACGATGACATCGAAGGATACCATGAGACATCTGGAACTTCATTCGCAACGCCTCGGACCGCAGGAATCCTGTCGTTTGTTTTGGAATCACTCCGGACCGAGTTCAATGATGACAGTTCTGGTGCTTCTCCAGCAATGCGAGATGGAATGCTGGTGAACGGTTCAGATGAAGATGGAAATCCGTTCCAGGTGTCGAATGACCAAGTCCGTGAGGCTCTCAACCGTTCAGCATGGTATCCTGACCTTGATTGGGACCCAACCTCTGGGACAATGCCAATCTCTCCTGTTGCTCCGTGCACACAAACTGGATGGGGCTTGGTGAACCTCTCCAACATTCAACCGATTATTGCACATCTCAACCAGACCGCTGAACTCTCCCAGAGACCTGGTGATGTGGTAGCATGTATGAATGCGAATCAGGAAATGCGTGAAACCTATTGGTCCGCTTACCCGTCAGCTCCTCAAACCGATTTCGTCAACTCCGTGACCGGTTCACAAGGTGCTGAACGTCGATTAGATTGATTAAACTTCAACCCAATCAATGACGATTTTTCCATTTTCATGCATGCCAACAATCGGTTTGTAACCCTCATGAGGAGTCGAGCGAATCGATTTCACAATTGCTTCAAGTTTCCCGGGTGGCAGCTGAATCTCAAATCCTAATCCAGTATCGATGGCAGCTGGAAGTACGTATTGTTCGACGACAGGCTTAGGAATGGCCTTTGAGGTTGTTTTCTTGAGTACAGGTTCAGGAAGTTCTTGTTCATTTGCTTCATCAAAGTCTTCTTCATCTTCCACAGATTCTTCCTCTTCCGCTTCAAGCACTGGCTCAGGTATCTCAACTGATTCATCTGCAATGAGAACCGCTTCGTTCATTGCCAAGCCTTCAGGTATTGCCTCTTCTGAACTGTGATAGATTTGTTCATCATTTTCGAGCCGTTGCATCATCATGAATCCCCATCCCAATGCAATGAGTCCCACTCCAATCCAGGAGAGGGATTGCATGGTGTTGCTTTCAATTCCGCTGCTAAAGCCGACGAAAGCAAATATTGAGCCATAGCCACCGATTATGCGACGCCAGCGCGCATCATTTTCGGGCGAGTACCCTTGAATGCCGACTGCCATGAGTACTGCTGTTGCCAGCAGCCATCCAACCGTTGTTTGATTGAAATCTGCAAATATGAAATAGATTCCAGACAATGAAAACAAAACTCCAGCGATTCCGAGTCGGTCAATGAAGTCGAGGAACGCATCATCGTTTTCCCATTCAAAGAATTTGAAATCGTATACTCTGTCGTTTTGCAAGGAAAGCCAAGATACAATCAGTCCTTCGATAAGGAGAACTGAACCGAGTACTATGCCCTCTTGAATCATATCGAAATCGGTCTGAACAAGTAAGTTCATCAACGCAAGTGCGTGAATCGCCGGGACAAAGAAGACTGCGTTTGTGTAACCCTTGGTAACGATGTCGCGAGTGAGAATAATTGCACCGACCAGGGTACCAATTCCATTGAATGCTTCGTAGCTTACCAAGAAAAGAACGTAAGTGACGACGTAGAGTGTATTGATGATCTCCGATTTCTTCTGTTCAGTGTAGAACTCTTCTCGGGCTTTTGGAACGTTCTTGAATAGAATTCCATTGCTGCCCATTGCGCTGAATCCTAGTGCTGCAAATCCAGTGATTAAAGCGCTCCACGAGAAGGCCAAAGCCCAGGTATCAGCGACTTCTTCCACTGCCATTCCAACAATCAGACTGATCAAGAATCCCAAGTGAAGCGCAGGCAACGAGTTGAGTGTTCCCGAAAGCCAGGCGTTTATCATGAGATAAGCGAAGAAGATTGCAGGTATCCAACCTATACTTGATGATGCGGCTAGAATTCCAACCAGTGCCCACCCCCACAAACCGTACCATGGTAATGGTTCACGGTTCGATGAACTGTTTTTCACCATTCGACTGTCCATGATGATAGCGTACAACATTTGGCCAGCGATAATGAGGCCTCCAATCCGTGGTAGGCCGAGGAAACCGTCCTCGGTGAAGTCGTAGGAGAGAGTATCGGCTGATTCAAACAAGGTTCGAGCGATTCCTGCGTAATTCAACCAGGTTGATTGCAAGAGAATGAACACAGCTGGAGAGAGCAGCAATGGGAGGACATGTCGGTGTCGGACACTTCGAACAGTCACAAGACCGAGCATAGAAATCAACAACAATCCACCGGATGTGTCAAGGCACGCAAACGCAATCAAACCGAGCATTGCCCAACGGTCTGCGTTTTCAGACAAGTGTTCTGTGTCAATTCCACGTTTTGCGATGAGGCTGTTAACATACAGCGGAGCACTGAGGAGAATAAGGTCGAGAAGTATTGGTACTGGCATGATTGCAGTATCGACATATTGTTCGATTTGAAGCATCTCACTTCGAACAACATTGAAACTAATTGATACTGGAACAGTTATTGCAAACAACACCCAGACGCCTGCTGAACGGACTGTAGAGGAAATGATTTCCATTCCACGAATTTCATGGACCAATCCGTAAACAGGTGCTAAGAGCATCAAAATCCATGGATACGTAACCAGTGATTGAGAACCATCGGTATCAAAACCATTCCACGGATCTGACATTGTGACAATACTAAAGCTCATCATAAAGAAAGGAACAATAAGGGAAATTCGGGTGAGTTGACTCCAACTGTTCATCTCTTGCCAATTCGCTACTTCCTGTTCAGTATCTTGGTCAGGTGTTGTCCATGTGTTTGTTTCAGGATTGTACATCGGTGCTTTGCTGGCTAAACGCTTGGTCCAGTTGAACAAAAGACCTGCATCCAATTCTATAGTTCGGGCCTTATAGAGTGCGAGGTATCCGACAATCCCGAGAATAAAAATTTGATAATTAAAGTACTCAGGTAACACCTCAGTGTCGAGGAATTGTGGCAAGTCAAGCCTGTCGAGAACGGCGAGCAGTATCATTGAAGCATTGGCAATAATCACGACGAGAGTGGCCTGCATCTTCTCCTTCCATTCGCTTTCTTCGGATAAGTTCGAGAACGAATCCCGAGCGAGATATAACAAATAGCCGATAAAGATCCAAGGCATAAACCAATCCTCAGCTTGAATGATCGTTCTTGAGAGGACAAGAGCAGCAAGCATGACAAGATGTGTCCAAGAAGATATTTTGTCCGTTCGTCGAGCGTATTCAGAGATGACGAACAGTGCGAGGGGTATGATGACCTGCATCCCATCGTATCCAAAAGTCCCTGAGAGCGGAATGTTCTCGATGTTCGCTATTACATCGGTCATGAAGTAAGCAACAGCGAGCACTGCGAATGTATAATCTGCCACCCATCGGCGTGTTGCTTTTGCGATGAAGAGCATGTATGGAATCATCAACAAAGAAACTGCCCACGGAATTACACTACCGTCATTTGGTAATACGACCAAGGCTGCTGCTAGGCCAATTGGCATCCATGGGACTCTGCGTTGTTGTACTGCAGGGAAGTAAAAAGCGAGAACAGCAATCCACAGTGCAACGCTCAAACCAAAGAGATGGTCTATGCCAAGTTCTGCAGATTTCACTGGGCCAAGGTGAAGGTTAAGATCCTGAGTTCGAGCAATAAACATTGCAAATACAATTTCACCTACCAAGACGATTGACGCCTTTTGAATTAATTCAGAGCGCAACTCTTGCCGTGAAGCGTAGTAGCCTTGAAGCGCAATAATGAACACGAGAAGAGACAATGCGCCACCTTCTCCGCCAACTTCTGCGTTGGTGTTGAAGACTTCAAACAGAATTGGAGTTAGTCCAGAGACCACTGCTACGACCACGAAATTCAGCGCTTTGTTGGAGCGCAGCGCCAGTTCCATTGAAGCAAAACAAAGCAAAATGAGCGATATGCCCATTTCGTAAGAAATGACATTGTCAGTCCACCGCATCCATGGCCCCATCCCAGCAGCGACCAACACGAGAATAGGAGCGTATGCGGAGACTGCCCTACCAAATCCAGTCGCTCCTTTGAATCGCTTGAAGAGTTGAAGTTCAGCAAAGATGAGGGCTAGGAGTGCTGCTGTTTGCACATAGATGGCCTTGGCATTCGGATGCCAATCGACTTCTTCTCCAGTAGTGGCATCAATCAATACGCCAGAATTAAACTCAGCAGCCGTACCAAAGATTTCAGTCCATCCCTCTCCAGTTACGAATCCTATCAACCATCGAGAGCCCCAAACGGTTCCAACAGTGGCAAAGAAGAGGCCTATGCCAAGCATGTAATCTTGAACTTCATAGAGAACATAGTCGTTCTTCTTACTTTGGGCCGCAATCCATCCAATGGCAATCCCTGCTGATAGAAATCCTCCCAAGAACAAGATGAGGAAATCATCGTTTGACGCATCCTCGGCAAAGGCGATGCTGAACAAACCACCCCATATCGCAGCAAGGGCAATACCCATCATGATAAGTTGAGAGAATCTCATTAAGTCTCTACTTGTTGAATCAATAGGATTGCCTGGGCTTCGTATAACCATTGGTTGTTCAACACGTGAAGTATCGTTGTAAATCATCCCGCTCGATGACGGAACTGTTGTTTTTTCGAGCAGCTCAACAGCGGGTGCGGGAGCGGTACGTCGTGGGGTGGAACGTCGAGGAGCAGGCATGACAATCGGAAATGAGTTATTCAAACCTCATTTAAGACTTGACCCGTATTTTGGATTTTCATTGGTGTTCAGAGACTTTATTTTCGTACGCAATACTGTACACTGTCTTTCAATGGGTTCAAATGTCGAAGAGGTTTGGGCTTAGATGGTGAAGAAATGTCTGCGACTCGAAAAGCAATTACTTTCCTCTGTTTGAGCATCATGGTCCTGCCTACATTGGCTATGGCTGTACCCGTTTCCGAAACATCTGAACAACCCGACGAAGAAGGCTGGTGGGTTGAAACCACGGTTGACCGAAACGGAAACGGTATCGGTGATATGATCGAAGTGCACAAGGACAGCCCGTATTTCCTTGATGAGCAGAATACCCTACCCCTCATTATCGATTTTGACCATACTCCTGGAAATGAAGAAATCGCAATGCTTGAGCGCGAAATCGGATACACGCATGAATGGACTCTCGACCGAATCGACGCGTTGGCAGGACGAGTCCCAGTCGACCGAATCCTTGACGCATCCATTCTTCCCGGTGTTGTTATGCTCGAACTCGACGGACTTCTCTCAGTTACGAACGGCGATGCAGCAGTTCTTCACGGTGTAGACACCGTTTGGGCTGACACTGGATACGACGGCTCAGGCACAACAGTGGCAATTATTGACACCGGCATTGACGGCGCTCACACAAGTCTCGATGACTTGGATGATGACCCTGCTACCAACGATCCTAAAGTCATCGCTTTCTATGACCCGGTTAACAATCCTGGCCTCGTCAACGGTACTGAAGTCTTCCCTTACGACGACCAAGGACACGGCTCTCACTGTGCTGGAACAACTGCGGGAACCGGAGCGCCAAATTATGACCACATCGGTATGGCCCCACAAGCTTTCCTCGTGGGCGTTAAAGTTCTAGATGCAGCAGGATCCGGTTCATTTGCTACCGTGATGGCTGGTATGGAATGGACCGTTGACCATCGCTATGAGTACAACATCCGAGCAGCCTCAATGTCTCTCGGTGGTTTCGGACTCATCGAATGGACCTCGTCTGAAGAAGACAGTGTGAACCGAATGGCCAACGAAATGGTCTACAACGACATTACACTGTTTATTGCTGCTGGAAACTCTGCAGGACGTGGAACGATCGGTACTCCGGGTAGCGCAGAAGATGCAATTACCGTCGGAGCACTTGACAAGGATTCCAGCATCGCTATCTATTCCAGTCAAGGCCCTACTGAAGAAAACCGTGTCAAACCAAATGTGGCTTACGTCGGTTCCAATGTCATGTCTGTTCAGTTCAATTCAGGAGATCAGTATACCGATATGTCCGGCACTTCAATGGCGACCCCGGGTGCAGCAGGTGTTGCTGCTTTGATGCTTCAAGCGAATCCAGACTTAACGCCGTTTGAAGTCCGTAACATTATGCAAGAAACTGCAGAGTACCGCGCATGTACCTACATGGGAGATGCAGCCGGAATTGACGGATGCGATGACAACGATGCTCAACATTTGGTGACCAAGAACCGGCAAAACAACGTTTACGGCCATGGTGAAGTCCGTGCTCTTGAAGCAGTTTATGAAGCTGCAGAACGGGATTACGCCTATGATTCGTCAATGGAAGTTCTTCTTTCGACTGAAATCGGCGCAGATAGCCGAATCCACATGTTCCCTGATGAACTTCTTTCTTACTCCGCAACAGGCGATGTGGATACCGTCCAATGGCGCAGTAACCATCTGCGTGATGATTGGACCAACATTCACAGTTTTGACCACGGTGATACATCCGGAACATTAACTGCAATCGATATTATTCACCAACTGGAACACCTTCCTGGAATCGATTTGGAGGGAAACCATACGATTTCAATCCGTGGCATCAAAGCAAACGATTCAGGCGGACATACGTCCTCTCCACTGATTACAGCGAACATCATGCTCATGGACACTGCATCAGCGTTTGAGACACAATCTGATGATAACGGTGTCTCTAGCACCTCGATGCTTCTCGGTGTAGGGGCATTCATCGTTCTTTTCCTCATTGTTCTTCTCGTGATTAACGTCATCACCAACAAGGAGGAAGGCACGCTTGCAGGTATTGATTTCAATACACTTGGTGATCAAGAGATGAGTGATGTCATCTCTCAACAGGTCGATGATGAAGAAAAATCATTATAGCGATAATTTCCGTTCAAGCCGGAGATGAACTCAAAAGATAGAACGATGTGGTTGGCGCATGCGCTGGCCGAAAGACCCACAAGGTGATGGTCACCCACGCATTAACAGGATCTATCGCTGGGTTCGCCGTATGTCGAGGTCGCTTGTTAGTATCTGGTTCAGAGAAATCAACATTGTTGATGACGAAAATCTTCCTCAGGAAGGTGGTATCATTTTCATCGCATGGCATCCCAGTGGCCTCATTGACCCTATGCTCATGCATGCATCGCTCCCTGGACGGCTGTCAATGATTGCAAAGCACACGCTGTTCAAGATTCCTCTCCTTGGACGTCTCATCCGGGGCGCAGGAGCAGTTCCTATCGAAAGGGCGCAGGATTCAGACGATGTGGAAGGTGCCAAAGCCCGCAACCGAGATCAGTTGGACAATGTGGCTTCAGTTGTCGCTGATGGCGGTCGTCTGATTATTTTCCCGGAGGGCACAACACATACAGAATCTTCAGTTAAGCGCGCTCGTTCAGGAGCTGCACGAATTTTACTTGCTGCACGAAGGAAAGCACTGGTCGAAGGCCAAGCTGAACCTCAACTCGTGCCCATTGGGCTGCATTACTCGGAATCACATACTTTCCGTGAGAGAGCAGCAGTCATAGTTGAACGAATTATGAAATTCGCACCTATTCCAGATTTGGTTGAGAATCCTGAGGAACAGGATGCAATGGATAGAGAATGGGTCTCTGAGGTCACCAGTTTAATCGGAATAGAGTTGAATCGTGCTAGCCTGTCAAAGACGACATGGAGGGAGCGTACGCTGATTTGGAAAGGAAGGAGTTTGGCTTATGCTGAAAAAGCCCGCCAGAGCGGTGGGAAATTAGTCAAACCGAGTTATGCAGAATCGGTGATGGGGGCGCGAAGAGTTCGTGCTGGCTGGGAATACCTTGCTGAACACGACCCCTCTCTTACCGGAAAATTGGTTGAAGATTGCGAACATCATTTCGAACAGTTGGACGAACGCAACATTACCCCAATTGATGTCGATGCACGTCCGGAGAACCTCACTCGTAAGGATTCTGCAAAAGTGATGTTTTCATGGCTTTGGGCAGGCGTTTGGATGCTTGGACTCATTACTTGGAGTGCAGTTTTTGGCAATCTCGTTCCTTATCGAGGCAACGCTACTGCGGTAAAATTCATGAAAAAACGAGGTGCTGACCAATCCATCATTGGAACTCTCAAAGTGCTGACTGCGGTTATTTTCTTCCCTCTATGGTGGGTCATAGCCTCTGCTGCTCTCACATGGATGCTGCTTGCGACTGCAAGTCCAGTGAATGAAATTCTCGTCAAGCATTGGTTGTTGGAACTGTTAACATTCCTTCCGTCTCTACTGGTTTTCTCTCTCCTGTTCATATGGTGGCCGGCATCTGCAAAACTGCACTTGCGATTGTACGCTCGATTGGTGATCAGTTCAAGGGCGATGAGAAGATGGAAGGCTTGGAAGGACGATGAATACAATTGGGATTTACTCGTTAAACAACAAAGGCAGTTGGCCGGGCGCTTGGTCGGTTTAGGAGAAGGCCTTGTTCTGCCCGGCGATCCAGACTGGGTGGACCCTCCAGCCGGCAGTGATGATGTCGTCTCGGTCAAGAAACGCTCTACTCCAGCCCCCTCTGTACATTCATGAGTTGTTGCTTCAGCAACAGCGGCATACCCTATGTTGATATGCGGGCGCCACTACGTCGCCTTTGGCGACAGAATATGGTGGGTAGCGAACATATCGAAATGATACCAAGTCCGAAGAAAAAAGTCTGGTCTGCAGAGGTCAACGGAACTCCAGTTGAAGTTTTAGTTCCATCCAATGCAGTTCTGCTCGATGTCCTGCGCGACAAGGTCGGCACGCTTGGCGTAAAGCGAGGTTGTGATCTTGGAACCTGTGGATGTTGCACCGTGATGGTGGATGGCAATCCTCGATTGTCTTGCCTCTGTCTAGCCGGACAGGTTGAAGGCTCGGTCATCACGACGGTCGAAGGGCTTGCTGACGGTGCACACCTTGCACCGATCCAATCATGCTTTGCCGAACATGGAGGTTCGCAGTGTGGTTTTTGTACGCCTGGTTTCCTCATCTCTGCTCAGGCTTTACTGAATGAAAACGATTCGCCGACCGATAAAGAAATTGCTTGTGCCATTGAAGGCAACCTTTGCCGATGCACTGGATACCAACAAATCATTGATTCAATCAAAGGCGCAGCGGCTATTCACAGAGGTGAAGTCGAGGCTGCAGCACCTGCAAGCGACCCACATCCTGACCCTCACCCAGAGGGTCCTGAAGAGCCAAACATGCCTCCAGGCCACGCACGGTGATTATTATGTCAGGTGGATATCGTCAACAACCCGGTGGCTCAGGCCAAACAACTCGAAAGGATGGCAAGCGTGTTGCTGGTAAGCAATCGTTCCCGCCTCCAGGCTCAGGCGGCTCACGCCCGCACATGAAACCACGAGACTTGGATTTCATTCCCGAATCTGTCGGTGGAAAAGAGGAACAACCAGCCGGTTCTCACATACACGACCGGGCCCGAACCGGTACGACCGTTGGTAAGGAAATCCCACTCGTAGATTCGAATGCCAAAGTCACTGGACAAGCATGGTACGGCGACGATGTCCGTTTGCCAAATGAAATCATAGGGAAAATTCTTCGTTCCCCGCACCATTATGCTAGAATTAAGTCGATTGACACCTCTCGAGTCGAAGCTCTTCCAGGGGTATTGGCTGTAGCAACCGGCGAAGATTCACCTCACCGTTTTGGCGTATTGCCCGTGACAAAAGACGAACACGCAATGGCCGTTGAGAAAGTTCGCCACGTTGGCGACCTTGTTGCATGCGTAGCCGCTGTTGATGAAGCAACGGCACTTGAAGCACTCAACCTCTTCGAGGTTGAATGGGAAGTTCTTGAACCAGTATTCGATCCAAAAAAGGGTCTTGAGGACGCAGATGAACCGATTCACTGGCGAGGAAAGTACCATTTGTCGAAGACCAATGTTCAAAAGAGAGTATTCCAAGAATTCGGAGACCGTTCTTTGGTCGATAAACCTCATGCTGAGTCCCACGGCAAATGGAGCATGGCTGGTGTCCATCACGGGTTCACTGAGCCTCACGCCGTCGTTGCCCATTGGGGTCCGAATGGAAGGCTCCAACTCTACACGCCACAACAAGTCCCTCACTATACGCATCGAGCACTTTCAACCGTTCTTGATGTTCCAATGCATCAAATCAACGTCATCCGTACGTTTGTTGGCGGTGGGTTTGGTGGAAAATCTGACCCTTTCCCTCATGAGATGTGCGCTGCAATTCTTGCTCGCAAAGCCGGCCGGCCGGTTCGAATTACCTTTGACCGAGAAGAAGTCTACTGGATTAACAGAGGCCGACATCCGAGCCATATCGAAGTCAAGATGACTGCAGATGAAGAAGCTCGAATTTCTGGCTTCGATATCGATGCCCTGATTGATGGTGGTGGTTTTGCTTCCTTCGGTCACGTCACTTCGTACTACAACGGTGTATTGGCAACAGCGCCCTATGAACTGGGTTCATTCCATTATACCGGCGCTCGTGTTTGGACCAACAAACCGGCTTCTGGTGCAATGAGAGGTCACGGCGCTGTCAACACTCGATGCGCAGTTGAAGTCGGACTCGATGAAATGGCCGAAACCATGCAAGTCGACCCCATCGATTTGAGACTTGCCAACCTTTTGCCTCCACACAGCAGAACCATCAGTGGTTTCCGTATTACTTCGAACGGAATGAGAGAGGCTTTAGAGAAAGTCCGTGAAGGTTCGAATTGGGATGAGAAGTTCCGTCAAATGCCTCTTGGTAAAGGAATAGGCATCGGCTGTGGCTTCTTCATCTCCGGTTCTGGATTGCCAATTCATTGGGACCCGAACCGATTCCCACACGCCACGGTACACATTCAAGTGGATATGGACGGCGGTGTAACGGTCCATACAGGCGCTGCGGATATCGGTCAGGGTTCGACGACGGCAGTTGCCCAAGTGGTATCTGAAGTGTTGGCTTTACCGATCGAAATGATTCATGTTCGAAGCCATGAAAGCGACACATCACCAGTGGATTTAGGCTCATACTCGAGTCGAGTCACCTTCATGAATGCAAATGCTGCAATCCGAGCAGCATTGGAAATCCGAGAACAATTGCTCAATGCAGCCTGGGATATTCTAGGATACCATCCAGATAATTTGGTTCTCAATGACCGACGTATCTACTACAAGCACGACCCAGCAATTGGTGTCTCGTATCTCAAAGCACTGCACAAAGCACAGGAAGACAAAGGCTCGCTGATTGCAAGCGGCGCATACCGCTCGCCACCTATGGGTGGAGTTCACAAGGGTGCTGCTGCAGGTCTTGCTCCCGCATACTCTTTCTCAGCCTATGTGGCTGAAGTCGATGTGGATGTGGAAACTGGAATGATTCGTTGTACCGACGTTTGGGCAGCCCACGACTGCGGCAAGGCTCTCAATCCAATGGCAGTGAAAGGACAAATAATTGGTTCATGCCATATGGGACTTGGACAGGTGTTGTCTGAGAAGATGGTATATGGTCGCACTGGCCACTTGCAAAATGCCAATCTCTTGGATTACAAGATACCATCCGTACACGAAATGCCACATGTCGAACCGATTATCATTGAATCCTGTGACCCGGAAGGTCCATTCGGTGCGAAAGAAGCAGGCGAAGGCCCACTTCTACCGATTCTTCCGGCTGTTGTGAATGCAGTCTACGACGCCATAGGCATCCGTTTGCGCGACCTACCCCTTACCCCTGATGTCGTGTTCAAAGGAATCGAAAAGACTCTCAAAAATTCGAAAGTAGACGACCCATTGGACCTTCCAAGCCCTCGACTAACACACAGTTCATTGCAACCAACACTTGTGGCACGTGCTCAAGAACACAAATTGCGTGATAAAGCACGGCAACGTACTGAAGACACAAGCCCATACGTCAATGGAGTCTTGTTTGGGTTTGACCCAACCATTCCATTGGAAGACCAAGTCGAAGGATGGCGCACAGCAACTGAACCCGATCCTGAGCAACTGGCTGAACTTGGTCTTGCAGGCCGAGCTTGGCTGAAAAAGGAACAACGAGAGATGGGGGGTGAAAACTGATGCTAATGCCACCGTTTGTGTTGCACAATCCAACAACCGTCGAAGAAGCCTGCGCAATTGCTGGCTCTCTGATGGAAAAGGGTGAAGATTTCGATTGGGTTGCTGGAGGTACAGACTTGCTGCCGAATTACAAATGGCACTTGAATCCTAAACCGCACGTGATTTCACTTGCTCGAATCGAGGGTGTGAACACATTATCATTGCATGAAATAGGGTGTATGGCTCGACTAGCCGATCTAACCGTCGAGAACGGAATTCATCCATTGATTGTGGAAGCTGCAAGTAAAGTGGCGTCTTCCCTTATCCGAAGAAATGCTACACTGGGCGGCAACTTATGCCTTGACACTCGTTGTTTCTGGTACAATCAAGGTGAAGACTGGCGTCGTTCTATTGACTGGTGCCACAAGGCAGATTGCGGCACAGGTGCTGATTGCCGTGTCGTTCCAAACCAAAACACATTGTGCGTTGCGACCTATCAAGGTGACATTGCTCCAACCCTCATGGTTCTGGAGGCAGAGGTTCACCTCATCGGTCCAAGTGGACTGCGTACAATGCCTTTGCAAGAGTTTTACCAACTTGATGGAATGAAAAAGAACGTTCTTGAAAAGGGAGAGTTCCTGCTTAAAATCACTCTTTCTGAAGCGTCTGCAGCGAGAACAGGTTCTTACCAGAAACTTAGAGTTCGTGATACCTGGGATTTCCCAGAGGCTGGAGTCGCCGCATCTTGGATTGCTGGTGACGCAACTTCCCTCAAAGTAGCAACGACTGCACTTGAGTCGATTCCACGATGCCACCCTGAGGAAGTTACCTCGGTTCTCGAAACAGGTTGGGATGGGATGAACTCCGTCAAGGCTCTTGCAGCAGCAGTTCGAAAGAGTGTCAAACCAGTAAACAACACCTCACTTCCACCTCGTTACCGTAAATCAATGGTGCGGGTGCTAACCAAGCGAGCGGTCGAAAAAATGATTGAATGAGGTGGAATCATGCAACAGAAAGTACTTGTCATGCTAGCGACTTTCTTACTTGGATTGTCCGTTTTAGGTGGAGTTTCTGTTGAAGCGCAATCACCCATCGAAGGTCCATCATGGGCTCTTGGATGGGCTACAGACATGGATTCAACGTATATTGTAGACATGGATATCGACTGGGATGCTGAAGGCGAAATCGTGGTATATGTTGAAAACAACAGAATGGCGCAGCTGGAAATTGCTCTTGAGTATGAGTTTGATTCTTGGGTACCGTTCACATTTTCAGGCCCCGATACTTTTTCAGTCGCTGCCAATGGAAACGAAACATTCAGTATTCAATTTGATTCTGTTGATGATGATGCTGCACGTGAATACAACCCGGGCAACACCTCAATGCTGACGGTCACCGCAGAAGAAAAGGTTGGCGACACAACCGCCAGTACCCAAGAAATTGAAGGGGATGTCAGCGTCCCGAAAATATTCGACTTACGATCCACTGTGTCACTGCCAGAGGAACAATTGTTCGCTGGTTCGTCGATCGAATTCACGGCCCAAATCATCAACAATGGAAACACTAAAGATGCTATCAAAGAAGCAACGGTACAGTTTAGGAGTTGCCCACATCTCTCGATGGTTGGCGTCGAAGAACTTGCCAATACCGTGGTTGACCCTACCGGTGCTCAAAGCGGTAAGGATACATTTGTGACGCTCACTCTTGAAGCCTCAACCAGCCAACCAACCCGCGTTTGTGAGGTGACATTATCTTTAGAATCAGAAGGTGATGAAGCATCTCGAAGCACAACCTTTGAGGTGGATGTCGAGGCTATCCAGGCTGATGATGACGATACATCTTCAAACAACGACGACCAAGAGGATGACGATGTTCTCTTGCGTGAAGAGTCCAATTCCGTACCGTGGGTTGGCGGCATAGAGTTGCTCTTGCTGCTGGGTTTCGTTTCTGTTCTGCGTAAATCGTCATAAAACGCTATTTTACCGTTTTTTGGGTGTTATTTTCTTTATTTTTAGCACATTTTTACTCAACTGAACACTACTAGGGTTAACCTTTTTCCTCTCCTATTAACCTGTGGCTTCAAATCACGCATGAACAAGCATTAAGTGTGGAGCGATGTTCCGACGGTTGTTTATACCGTTGAGACTACGGCAACCGCACAAGGAGTGATAGAAATGGCAGAAGAAAATTCAGGCAAGATTTCTATTGAAACTTGGCTCAAAGTCGGCTTTGTCGCATCCCTGTTTTTGTCAATCATCGTTGTTACAGCGGTAAGTTGGGACAAGACAACCGTTCTCTCCCCTTACAACAACGCAGCCGATGAGTATTCTATGCAACAGTTGACTGAGATGAGAGAAGTCCTCGAAGGCAAAGACTACAGCATCGCAAACACCATGTCAACGCCAATGTTAGTGAACGACTGGAATGATCCACACCGAAGCATGCTCATTATTGCAGGTCCAGAAAAGCCATTCGACGCTGCAGAAGCATCAGCACTCCACGATTTCGTCACTGAAAAAGGTGGCAAGGTTATCTTAGCTGCAAGTTCGACCAACGCTCAACTTGTTGCGGAGGAGTTTGGCGTGAAATATTTCGACGCCCCGGTCTATGACGACCAGCGATACTACGAAGTCGAGGATTCAGTGGGTGCTATCCAACCTGCAGATTATCGTCGTCTTTGGTCGGCTGCCAGCGTCAACCAAAACATAAGTGAAATGGGTGATGAAAAACTCATTCCATGTTCTGATGAAGCAGTTGCGAACGCTCAAATCGACAACTGCCGAATGCCCGTTCTCTTCCATCGGCCTACAGCAATCCAAGTTCTCGATGAACAAACCGATTCGAACCGAGAAGTGAACATCCTTGCAGCAGCATCAACATCTGCTCGAGTTGCAAAATTCCCAGATAACATCGACAGCGATCTCAACCCTACCTTGGGCGAAGGAATGACTGGACTCATTATTCGAATAGACTACCCTGTTAAGAACGTCCTTGACAAGATGCCTAACAACGACATTGGAGAAGTTGATGTCACAGGTTCAATCGTCTTCGTATCAGACCACTCAGTTCTTGCAAACCACCTTTGGGATGCAGACTTGGCTCAAGAGAACGGCTACCTCCAATGTACTTCGCCCGCATACCTCGAAAATGGGCACAACTGTTGGGATACCGACCCGAACGGACTCTCCTCGGCACAAGGAGACACGAATTGGGACGGAAACAGCAAATATTTCAGCGCACTGATTTACGACATGATGGAATTTGACAATGCAGAACTTTCGAACACCATCCGCCGATCGCCTTCGGAGCATTATGTTGTCTTTGATGAAAGCCGTCACGTCTCCAGCGCTCTTTCATCTCCTTTCACCGAAGCAATGGGTGCAGTCGTACTCTTGACCAGCGATGTTGTCCTCAAGTGGCTCATTATTCTCAATCTCTTCGCACTGCTTGCCATTGCAATCATGGTGGTTCCAGAAAAAGAAAATTGGCGCCACGTATTCGACCTTACTCGCTTTAGAGAACGTCCAAAGAAATTGGATGCATCTCAATACCAAATGCGAACCAGAGAAGCATTGCTTTCGAAGGTTCGACAGTTTAATGATTTGACGCGTGATGAATTCATGCGTAAGACGCCTGCGGAAATCATGCAAATGGTTCGTGACCCGCGCTTGGTTGAGCTCATCAGCTCCAACCGTTCCTACTCCAACGAAGAATTGAGGGAAGTTATCCCACAAATACGTCGTTGGGGAAATTGATAATTGGAGGAAAATAGACATGCAACCCCCCGCCCCCCCAGCAGCCCCGCCCGCGCCAGCGCCAGCAGCTCCTGTGGCCCCAGCAGCACCTGCAATGCCTGCACCAGCAGCGCCAATGCCTGCGGCACCTATGCCAGCAGCACCAGCGCCTATGCCAGCAGCACCTGCAGCGCCAGCACCAGCCCCAGCAGCGCCAGCACCGGCCGCTCCGGTTCAACCGAAGCACCAAACCAGCCCAGAAAACAAAGAGAAGTTGAAGGCCGTCGGTTCGATTGCAAGTGCAATCGCTGCCGAAGTCCAGAAAGTAATTATCGGTAAAGCACACGTTATCGATAACGTCTTGATCAACATTCTTTCCAATGGTAACCTTCTGTTCGAAGATTACCCAGGTCTGGCTAAGACACTGATGACCAACACCTTCGCTGATGCGCTAGGTTGCGACTTCAAGCGTGTTCAATTTACGCCTGACTTGCTCCCTGCTGACATCACAGGTACGAACATCTATGACGCAAAGAAGGGTGAATTTACATTCAAGCCAGGACCATTGTTCTGTAATCTTCTGCTCGCTGACGAGATTAACCGTGCTCCTCCAAAGACTCAAGCTGCTTTGCTTGAGGCTATGCAAGAGAAGCAAGTTACCATTGGTACAGTGACTCACAAGCTCCCAGCTCCGTTCATTGTTATGGCGACTCAAAACCCTGTCGAACAAGAAGGTACATACCCGCTCCCTGAAGCACAACTTGACCGTTTCATGTTCAAGATGTCCGTCGGATACCCTGACCGTGCAGACGAAGACGAGATTCTATCCCGTCGTATTTCTCGTGGAAAGGACGCTGTCGAAGTCGAAGTTATTACTCACCCTGAAATGGTGATTAACATGCAACAAGCATGTGAATTCGTCTACGTAGACCCTGCTCTTCGAATGTACATGGTCGAAGTTGTATCCCGAACTCGTGAAGATCCTCGTGTTTTGGTCGGCGCTTCACCTCGTGGTTCCCAAGCATTGCTGAAGACATCCCGTGCTGCTGCAGCACTTCGTGGTCGTGACTTCGTCACTCCTGATGACATCAAAGCAATTGCCGAACTCGCACTCGCACACCGAATTATTCTCAAGCCTGAGCATCAAATCAAGGGCCTTGAGTCCGGTGAAGTGATTCAAGCGATTCTACGAGAAGTTCCTGTACCAACTGTTTGATTACAGTTCTAAACTGAATTTGAGGTGAATGTGATGTGGAGTCGTAAATCTGCTATGCTCGGTAGCTTGGCTATTGCCATGTACTTGCTCGGTCTAACCCTGCGAAACTCCCAGCTCGTTACGATTGCAGTTGTCATCTTTGTCTTCCTGACTTGGGCTGCCCTTTTCGGTGGTCACGCTGACGTTGCGGCTACTGGCCGACGCGCAGAAGAATGGTCGGGTGAGGAAGGTGCGGCACTCAACAGCGTAACCGCAATGCGGAAAATGTCGAGTGCTCGTATCTTTGAAGACGGGGAATTAAACATCACGCTGAGAATGCAAAACCATTCATCGCTCGCTAAAATTTTGGAAGTTCGAGACCGCGTTCCTGAAGTTATGCGCATCAAAGACGGTGCAAATTATATTTTGATGGAACTTGGTCCACGCCGTGAAACGTTGATTGAATACACCGTTGAATGTCCACTTCGAGGTTTCTACAGTGTTGGTCCTGTGGCTGTCAGGATTCAAGACCCATTCGGATTGTTCCACAAGGAAAAAGAATTGCATGTCTACAATGATTTCCTTGTGTTCCCGAAAATGGAAGACCTCAAAGAGACCTTCGTAAAATCCCGTGTTCCTAAGATTTTCACGGGTGCTGTTAACATTCGACAACCAGGCCCAGGTTCCGAGTTTTACTCATTGAGAGAATACTTCGAAGGCGACTCTTTCCGTGCCATCAACTGGTCTGCATACGCACGATCTGGAAAACTCATGGTGAATGAACGAGAACGTGACGCTGTTTCTGATATCATCATCATTGTGGATTCGCGGTCTGTTGCTGAAACAGGCCCAGTGTCTCGTAATGCATTGGTTTACTCAACTCGGGCCGCTGCATCACTTGCCAAATACTTCCTCGGCCGGCGTGACTCCGTAGGTGTCATTGTATACGGCGATGAAGTCGTGAGCGTTGACAGAGATACGGGTAAAAAACAATTGTACGTGATTCTAACCAAACTTGCAGGTGCAGTCGCACGTGGAAACATACCGCTGCAGGTTGTTGTGAACAGAATCATGCCGCACATCAACAAAGGTAGTCCAATCATCTTCTTGTCCAATCTCGAAGATGACCCAACCATCGTCAATGCGTTGCGTGACTTCCGCGCTCGTGATTTCGATGTCACAGTATTGACTCCATCTTCTCTCGAGTTTGAATTCGATGCCCGACGCATCGACCGAACCGGATATGAAGTTATGAAAACAGAACGTGACGTTCTCATAAGTGAACTTCGCGGACTTGGTGTCAATATTATGGATTGGGAGCCTGACATGCTCCTTTCAACCGCACTTGCTGGGGCAAGAGGATTCTGAGGTGAGATCATGACCGTATCACGACCATCTAACGACACTGCTCACCTGTACGACGGTAAAACTGTACGTTCATCCGCTCCATCACGTAAGAAGGCAGCAGGTCAAGTCGGCGTTGGGAGTGAAATCCCAAAAGACGCAATTCCAGAAGTCGAAATCCCTTCGTTCATCGAAAGTCTGCTCGGTGGCCCGCTCGTCCCTAAAACGAAGTTCTTGCCACCAGACAAAATGGTTCAGAACCTTCAACTCGGTGTCTACGGAGTTCTCGTAGCGCTTTCCTTGATGACGTACATCATCTCTCCGCCAGACGGTACGATTTGGTACATGCTCACTGGAAGCCTTGGACTTGCAACGATACTCCAATTGGTGATTATTGCAGGCGCTACAGGGACCGGATTCTGGGGGACTTTCCAACGAGATGGTAGATTCACCCTTGTTAGTAACCTTCTGTTCATTCTCGCCATTCTGAGATTCGCATCATCGAAAGTTACGCTTTCAAGCGATATGTTTGGTTTGCAAGACAAGCCTTTCCTGCTCTCAGGTCTCGTAGTCGTTTACGCTGTTCTTCTCATCATGTACTTCGAGTTAACCAACGGTGTTCTGCGTTACTCGATGCTCGATACCAGTATCCGAACCAACGAAGTTTATGTCATGAATCCAAAGAAGATTGTCGGCAAGTATCACCGCTCTCTTCTCATCAACCCAATTATCGCAACCATCCTTGCAACCATCGTTCTTTCAGCAAACTCCATCCTACCGTTCTTTGTTGGAATCTTTTCCAAAGATACGGCTACTCGAATGGAAGAATCTGTGGAATTGATTTCAGTTTACGGTGTTGCCCTTGGCACGTTCTTTGTTTTCAGTGTAGTCGGTGGATTGTTTGCCCTCAATCTCCCAACCCATTTGCAAAGCTACCGAGAGAAGCGTGCAGAAGACTGAACTTAGACCATTGCGGTCAAGTCCAGATGATTGGCTAATGTGTCAAGCATCGATGAAACATCGTGACGTGATGAGATGACACGTACTGCATGATCGGTCACAGATACAATTTCGAGTTCCAGCAATGAAATCATTTCCGGTGACAAGAGGGCGTTTTCTTCATTTGGCAGTTTGTTACCAACGAGTGAGAACATCACACCATACTCAGTTATATCTGGTGTCGAGAAGTAGTTCGTTACAATTTGCCTTGCTTTTTGAAGGTCGTGTTGCGATACAATCCACGAAATCTGCCCCGGTATGGAATCGAGATTCCAACAGGCAATGTTTTCAGTTGCTAAATCAATAAGAACGCGCCCAAGGTGCTCGCTTTGGACTTCAAGGGACGAGGAACTGACGGTAAGCCTTGTCACATTTGGTAGGCAGCCAATTGCTTTGACTTTATGCGTTTGAATCAAATCTGGTCCGATGATGGAAGCCGCTTGTTCCTTTACGATACTACGTAGGTCTCGAATTTCCAACGGGATTCCAATTCCCCTAAGAGGCTCAACTGTTGCAGGGTGGAGGACGGGGGTGTCAAGCCTTGCAAGTTCAACTGCTTCACTGTAACCAAGGTAAGGGATCGGCGAAGAATCTAACCCCCATCTCGGATTGAGAGGGAGCACGCCATCGACGTCTTTCCAAAGAATTACTTTGTCAGCATCCACGAGTCTTGCTATTGATGTCGCTGAGTGGTCGCATCCGCCTCGCCCGAGTAAGGCGAGTTCTCCGTCATCTCCTTCGCCAAACCACCCTGTGATTACAGGAGTGCCGAAAAACGCTGAGCGGTCGAGTTCTACCATCGAAGTTTCAAGGTCGACTACTGGTGCGCGATTGATACCTTTCAGTTTGAGACCGATGTCTTCAGCGCCCACTGGATGTGCATCAACTCCGTTTTCTTTCAGGTGCTGAGCAACAACCAAAGCGGACAGCCGTTCACCTGCGGCCAGCAATCGATTGATTGCAATCCAATTGTTTGGGGACTGTGCCAACTCGTTCAAAGATTGTTCAATTCCCTTCAGTACAGAACGGAACAGATGGCCGTTTTCACCCTCAATGAGCGATGGTGCAAAGCGAAGATGCTGTCGTGAGAGGTCGCTTACTAATCGGCTTGCATATCTCGGTTCTTGGCTCGCTCGCATGAGGCGGTCGGTTGTTCCCCACAATGCGGAGACGACAATCAAGGATTGGCCAGGCCAGTGTTGAATCACTTCAGCAATCCTATTGAGATCCGATCTGTCTCTCAGGCACGAACCACCGAATTTGTGAACTGTGATGGTCTTACGCATCGATAAAACCTCCACGTAAAGCAAGGTCAGCCAGTACGAGTTGAGCCATCGCTTCGACAACGGCAACGGCACGCGGGCCAAGAACCGGGTCATGTCGTCCACCGACGACGAGCGGCTCCACAAGTCCTGACGCCAAATTGAGAGTATGTTGTTCAGTGGCTATGGATGAAGGAGGTTTGAAAGCGATAGAGACGTGTATTGGCGAGCCGGTAGCAAGGCCCGCTATCACTCCGTCTGGATTAGCTCCAATTAATTCAGGACGCTCACTTGAACCACCCCATGCATCGTTGTGTTCGAGTCCAGTCATCTGGACCACATCGAACCCCCTACCGAATACCACGCCTCTGGCAGCAGGAATCGACATCATGGCTCGTGCGAGAGCGGGTTCAAGGCCATCGAACCACGGCTCTCCTAACCCAAGGGGGACGCCAGTGACCCGTAAATCAACGCGACTTCCGATTGAGTTCCGACCCATACGATGTTGTTCAACGGTCTCCACCATTTTCGAAGCGGCCGCTGGGTCTCTGCATCGCATTTCTTGACAATCTTCGTTTTCCCAACGTGGTGGGCAATCATCCATCGAGAGTGCTTCAACAGTGCCGATAGCACCTACCTGTGCTTCGCATTGAATGCCGAGTGGTTTCAACAGCGGTGAAAGCAAGGCTGCAGATG
This sequence comes from Methanobacteriota archaeon, assembly GCA_018701175.1. Lineage (GTDB taxonomy): Archaea > Thermoplasmatota > Poseidoniia > Poseidoniales > Poseidoniaceae > MGIIa-L1. Next base: position 11,323 of record JABIWF010000012.1, on the reverse strand, counting down.
CTACGAGAGCGGCGGTTAGTCGAGCACTGGATGAACCTCCGCCGCGTAAATCCGCCTCGCCGTTAGTGCGTTTGTGCATCACCATGTCTTGGTGGCCTGGACGAGGGTGGTCTGGGAGGAAACTGTAGTCTCTCGATTTTGCATCGGTGTTGGCGATTGAGATTTCAATCTCGCCGCCAGTTGTTTTTCCATCTTCTATGCCGCTGCGGAATTCGACAATATCTGGTTCCTTTCGTTTGCTGGCATAACGTCCACCCGGGCGTCGTGCATCCATGGCTCGTTGAATCGCTTGTGTATCCAAGTGAATGCCCTTAGGGACTCCTGTAAGCAGAGCACCAACTCGAGGGCCATGACTGGTGCCAAATAGGCTCAGCCGGATACATTCTCCGAGGTGCATGTGCATTGGATTCGTTTGTTCGAGTGGCCCTTCCTTCAAGAAGTTGCGTCTTCACCCTAAGGTTCAGTATCAGCCGTTATGAATGATGTTTCTATTACTTTCACGATGTCTTTATTGTTTTCAAACAAGGCTCTCAATCGATCACAACTTGGCTTACTGACCTTCGGTGCTAGGACGATGATTGCGTTACCTGAGCCGGACATGCCAGCAGCACGTGCGCCATTGAGCATTGCGTCGTTGGTGATTTTCCGTCCTTGGACATCGTTCATAACAGCCACTATTGCTCGGCCATTCCAGGTAATGGCTACCAATTCATTTTCTTCTTGTAAAGCGGTGAGGGCTTTTTGGAATGCAGCGCCGTGTGGAGGGAAATCTTCCAACTGTGGACGATGTGTACGTTCTCCTCTGCAGACAACCATAACCAACCAATCGTCATTACTTGGTCCATTTCCTTCGAAAAGCACACCCTCGGCTATACTGTCTGCTTGTGGGTCTATGAGTTTCCATCCTGGCTTTAGGCAAGCCCATGCATCGTCAATTGAGCCAGTAAGGGATATGCCAGAAGAGATTTGAGCTTGTGCAGCCATGGCAACAAACATCTCATCTGAAACTTCAGTGTCGGTGGCATCGGCGAGTGCCTTTAATGCCGCAATGGATGTTGCTGCACTGGATTTGAGGCCTTGACGAGGTGGTATTTTACTAATTACAGCCCAATGTAGGTCGTCTTTTTCGATTTTTTTTGGTAACTCAAAACCGGCTTCCAACCATGCATCAACTATTGCAGGCAGTAGTCCGTCGGGGTCATTCGACTCCCGTTTACTTGGTTTGTCGAGTAGCCGTACCGCTATTGGGATATCAAGTCCGATGCTTGCGCCATAGCCAAGACCTGCTGCATGCAAGAGACTGCATCCACCGTTTGCCTTACCTGCGCCGAGTACTGCCATAGTTTCACCTCTCAGACACCGCACTCGAGATTTCGGCACCTATGTGCCGAGCACCCTTTTGACACCATCCAAGAATTTTGTCGCCTTTTTCCAGTGATGTGACGGATATTGGGCGATTGTCTTGGCTGATGACGCGTACTGTCTCCGCTTGTTGTAAGAACATGCTTCCTTCTTTATCGTTTTCATCAATCCACCGAATCAGTACCATCGGCCTTATTTCAATTTTCAATCTGCCAACCGTCGCACTGCGTTGCATTCCTTTGGTGTTTGTAAGCAGGATGCAGTCACCGGCATTCAATTCCGAGAGATACTTGGTTGTGCCGTCAGCCATACTCACATAGGCATGAGGCGGTCCAGCATTTACTCGGAATGGACGTGGAGGGACATATTCGGATTCTACAGTTTCTCCATGAACGAGTACTAGACTTGATGCGCTGGAGCCAAGCAACAGTCCTTCGCCGAGATTTAACAAGCTTGTTGTATCGATGCAATACCTTTCGGAGGTGCCTCCATTCTCAATGGACGTGATGGTATGTGTTCCAATCCCTGTATGCATGGTATGCGAATCAGCAATCACACCAGAAGTCGCCTTTTCCAACCGTTGAGATTTAACGATAAGTGAGGCTTCGAGAAGTTCCTTGTCTGGTCGGATGATCAACGCATCCACTCCCTTTTCGAGAGCGAAACCAGCGCCGTTCGCTTGTTCGGCTTCGGTTATGACTGCAGCGATTTTGGTTGGAGTCCCTTCACATGCGGCGATGAGGTTTTCAATTGGGATCATTGACCAATTCTCGAATTCGAGCACGAGCCATTCTACGCTACCGACGAGTGAACGGGCCATTTGTTGCGATGATTCATCGAGAACAGTGATGAAACTTCCAATGAGTTTGCCGTCACGAAATACATGTTCTTTTTCGAGGTATGCATCGGTTGCAAAGGCAGTCTCCTGTGAGGCGAGTCGATAATTTACGCCTTCAGGAACAGCCTCTGCCGAATCTATAGAATGGCGAACATCAAACCATATTTCCATTCCAAAACCTCACAGTTCGCAAGCGTTCATTGCATCTTCGACGGTAGAGTCTTGATGGACAAGCATGACCAAGGCCCTCGCAATACCTTCGACGTTCGGATGGGCGAACACCTGACGACCCATGCAAATACCTGACGCACCGGCATCTAAGGCGTCTCTAACCATTGTCAGAATTCCTCTGGAGTCACCTGTAGCGGGTCCCCCGGCAACGAGGACTGGTATTGGCGCGGCTGCAGCAACCTTTTCGAAACTTGATTTATCACCAGTCCAAGTGGTCTTTGCAGCGTCACATCCAAGTTCAAATGCAAGGCGCACTGCGTGAGCATTCGCATTGGTTGTGTCCCCCTCAATGATGGAAAGATTCTCTCCACGTGCATACACCATACCGAACATTGGGAGTTGATGATGAAGGGCAGAACGGCTCATCTGGCCCATACGCTCGACCATTGCTGCTTCATTCGGACTACCCATGTTGACTTGGCACGAGACTCCCACTCCGCCTCTGGGAAGCACTTCGTCTGCGTTTCCAACCAAAACTTTGTTCGAACTGTCTGAGCCAGCATGACGTGTTGATACTGAAAAATGGATGACCATGCTCGTCCCTGAGTTCTCGCACAGGTGATTGTAATGGCTGACGACTCCTTTTTGCGCAAGGATGACATCAACTCCTGCTCGAACCAATGAACGGATGACATGGTCTGTATCAGTCAGGCCTTCTACAGGGAAATCCGATGCACCATGGTCGATTGGAATCCAAACGCCTCTACCATTCGGGAGTATTTTCTGTAAACGACTGGCTTTGTCCATGCCTTTCGCAAAACCCGCTTGTTCTCAAGGTTTTGCACTCTTACTGAGAATTGATTTGTTCGCTTGCCCATTTCATCATGGCCAATTCAGCTCGATTCAAGTGTTCTTGAAGGGTTGAACGAGGAATGTCCATCAATTCAGAAAGTTCCCGCAATTTGATTTGCTTAGGATGATCGTAATATCCAGAGGATGCAGCAACCTTTACGCATTCTATTTGGCGCGGAGTGAGCGTACCCTCAATGATGCTTTGATTGTCTGCCATTTCTACCACTTTTACAGTATCAGGTGGGAGCCAAGCACGGCACGTTTTCAAGAATTGAGAAACGCCAGATGGAACACCTCTTACAGTGATTTCAATTCCTTCTCCACCGTATTTGTACGGTGGTAGAATATGAATGTTCGAGAAGCGAATCGCTGCGATTGATAACGGGTGTGAGTTCCAAACTACGAGGTAGCCACTTTGTCCTCCATCAAGTTCTGATTCAACGTTAAGGAAGGGTACTTCATTCAAGTCCTCGGGGCCTTTCCCTTCGCAGAAATGAGGGAAAATGAGTTGTCGAATGCCTTTCTCTCCGATGTCAAGATGACCGACGACATCAAGAGAATGTGCAATTTTAGCAATTGGGGCATATTCTGAATTCGCCACTGTCTGTGCAGTCCATCGCAAGTGTATTTCTCGCACAAACTACCTAGGCATGGGTAGATTATAAAAGCAACCAAGAATGTGTCCCGTTAAAAATCAGAATCATGGCTTTATCATGATTTTATTCATCGCCAATCACCGATGCTACCAAAGACTAGCACCGCCTAGGACTCTATGATGGAGATAACGTATCTGGTGGCATCCTTCGCTCTTGGCGGTGGATTCTGTTATGGTTTATGGTACATTTACACCCGAAAAGACATTACTGTATCAGTGCGTCAAGGTATGAATCCTGAAGGTCTTCGCTACGGAACCAGAGCACCTGGTTTCGGAAATGCAAAAAAAGAGATTGACCGTAAACTCGCGATTGTCGAAAACCGCCGTCGTCGGCAAGAAGCAATTTCAAGCCGTCTTGCGCTTGAAGATGCAGAGCGTTTGGCACGTGAGCAACTCTATCAAACACGGGCACAACAAGAAGCAGAACGGAAGCAAATCGCTGAAGATGCCCGTCTGGCGGCCCTTGAGGAGTCCCGTTTGGCGAACGAAGCCGCTCAGAAAATTCGTGATGAAGAAGATGAGGCGCGCCGTCGAGAACAAGAAGAGGCTCGTCTTGCAGCAGAACGTGAGTTGAAACGCCAAGAGGACCTTTTGGCTTCTGAAGAGGCTCGTCTCGCAGAGATTGCAAATGCTCAACAGGAACAAGTTGCATCAAATAACGCCAATTCTAAGGCCATCAAAGAACTTCAGGCACGCCTAGAGCGCGAAGGAGCAAAATCATCCGACGTCCAGGTTTCATTGATGTGGAACAATTACAACGATCTTGATCTGCACATTGTGTGCCCTTCAGGTGAACGTATTCACGGAGGAAACAAAATTTCGGCTTGCGGTGGCGAGTTGGATGTTGACGCTAACGTAAGGGCTGAAACTCGTAAGCCCGTAGAAAATGTATTCTGGCCAGAGGGTACTGCTCCTGGCGGGCAATATCACGTTTATGTTCACTATTACAAGAAGCACAAGAAGCGGCGCTCGAAAGACCCAACAAAGTTCCAAATCATGGTGAACAACGGCGGTGACACAACCGAGTTCTCTGCTGAGTTGAGTGCCGGCGACCCAATCATGCAGGTTTGTTCCTTTGAGGTCTCTTCTCAAGCAGAAAGAGAACGAATCAAGCGTGAACTTGAATCCGAACTTGAATCACTCACAAATCGCTTTGCCTCTGCAGATATGGACGGAAGCGCCCTCCTTTCAGTTGAAGAGCTCGCCACTGCTACCGGTATGTCAGTCGAAGAAGCTGAAGTCATACACAAGCAGGCAGACAAAGACGGTGATGGTGCAGTCTCTCTTGAAGAATACCTAGAAGCCGTGAACAGCCTTCCAAACGCTCCAGATTTGGAGTCGCTATCGAACAGTGACTCCGACTGAAACACTTCCCGATGTGATGTGAAGGGTCTACACATCCCTTCACGGGACGTCATTTTTTAACTCAGGAGAGAATGTCAATGAGACAATCGTTTTCGCTCGCTTTGCGGATGGACCGAGCAATGCGTCGACCGGTAGACATTCTTTCTTCATTGATGTCTGAATAAGGAGAGCCTCCGACGAAGGGGTTTGAACCAGCAACGATTCGTGCGCTAATTTCGAACACTTTGAACTCAAGAGCATCGGTGACAATGGTCTCAAGGCAGAAAGGACCAATCATGCCACGGCTTCCTTCTTCAAGTTCGAATGACTCTGCGACGGTACCTTCTGCCATCTCGAAGGCGCGAGGCAGGAGTGATTCGCGGATGACTACAGGTTGGTTACCTGTGACCACAAACGATGGTTCAAGTTCCATCTCGCGTAAATCACGCAGTGATCCGAGTTTGTAGAACTCATCGACGTTTGACTCGTCTCTTCTGTCCATTGAAAGCAATTCGAGGCGCCCTAGGTTCGTTCCAGCACGGCTACCTTTGCCTTGGACCTGGAATCCATCGGTCGCTGTGGGGTCGAAAAAGAAGTGAAGATAGTATCTGCAACCAAGTACATACTCCTGAATCGTAAACTCTTCTTCAATGTCGACGTTTCTGCGGAAGTCACGATAATTTCTGGCAATAAAGTATCCACGACCACCCTTCGCTCCTGCATACTTCACGATGACAGGGCCGTCGATGTCGTGAGGGTCTTCGAGAACTTTTGGCATTGTACATCCTCCGGCTTCGAGCCACTGGCGTTGACGTTCCCTGCTGCTTTCCCAGTGCAAGATTCCTCTGTTGCCAAAAGTTGGAACTTGAAGTTCACGGAAATTCGAAGAACCAAGGTACTCCACCAACGAGCCGTGGGGGATAATAACGACATTACGTTCTCGGAACCACTCGGCATGGTCGAGCATTTCTCTGTAGTTTTCCAGCATTAACCACTCGTCAGGTTCTGCGCCTGGGAATGCCTTGTAAAAACGCCTGCGGTTTTCACCAACTGCGATTCCTAGTGTGCGGAAACCTTCCTTTCGGGCTCCGTGCAAAATCTGCAACGATGAGTGAGATGCAACGACACCAATAGTGATGTTGTCATGGTCGTAGTCTGCGAGCCACCCCGCTAGTGTATCTGAATCTACGCCCATGTCGAGGGGTCAAGTATGTGTGATATGAGTGTTCTCATGGGTTTCTATTGTAGAGCAATCTTTTCGCTTTTACAAAATGGCTTCATTTAACTCAAATCGGCCACTCGCTTCCAAAAAAAAGACAAACCCTCTGCTCAAATTCCCCAATATGGCATGGATTCAATTTACAATACGCATTCTTCTTTCTGGTGGATTGGTTGTGGGTATCAGCGAGGTAGCAAAGAAAAATGAATTGTTTGGAGCACTCGTTGCATCCTTGCCATTGCTCTCCATTGCGGCTCTTCTTTGGTTGTATCACGACACGGGTGATACGGAAAAAGTTGCCATTTTCAGCCAAGATATTTTTTGGCTTGTCTTACCTTCTTTGCTGTTTTTTGTTTCTTTGCCACTTCTCTTGCGTAAAGGTCTTCAGTTTTGGCCCTCGTTTAGCATTGCTTTAACGCTGACAGTTGTCGCATATTGGGTCGGTCTTCGCCTCTTCTCTGGCGAAGAGGCTTGGTTGTGAGGAGGAGTACATTCGACTAAATTAGAGTGAAGAGTTCAAGGGCTTGACTCCTATCCTACATCATGGCCGAAGGCACACCATCACACCGCATGACTTACGGAGGGTATCTTCAATTGAATGAGCTGCTCTCTCTGCAAGACGGGCCCGAAGGATACAGTCCTGCGCCTTCAAACGATGAACAACATTTCATTGTGGTTCATCAAGCGTTTGAATTGTGGTTCAAATTGATTCTTCGGGAATTGAAAGAAGCCCATCTCTTGCTTAATCAGGAGCACGTTCCTGAAGAAATCTTGCCGCAAATGGTCCATCATTTAGACCGAGTCACAGAAATCTTCCGGTTACTTTCCAACCAATGGAAAGTGATGGAAACACTTACGCCTCAAGGTTTCCTTGCTTTCCGTGACAAACTTGGGACTTCATCCGGATTTGAATCTTGGCAAATGCGAGAACTCGAAGTCTTGCTTGGTCTTGACAATTCACAACGGATGGGTGGCATGGACCCTTTGCTGCACATGAAGAAGTTAGCTCAAGAAGGGAAAGTAACTGCTCAAGTTCTGTCAGACTTTGAAGCAACATCAAACCAACCATCGTTGTGTGATGCACTCTCTGCTTGGCTCGCTCGAACGCCGATAAACGGCTCTCTTGCAGGCTCAAAAGACGACGCAGATGTCCTTACTGCGTTTGTTGACCGGCATTTGGAAGCCATGAGGTCACACGGAGAGGAAGTGATAGCACACATCGTGGCTATAGGCCACGGGGAGGAAGCACCAGTCCGTGCCCGAATAGAGGCATCAACAGAACAGGCTGAACACTTCTTGAGGCCGGATGGCGTAGTTTCTCGTTCCAGGGCGGGTCTTTTGTTCATCGAATCTTACCGTGAATTGCCTTTGCTTTCATGGCCTCGGAAACTCATTGACTCTTTTGTCGGACTAGAGCAATCCATGATCTTGTTCCGTTCAGCTCATGCCAGAATGGTTGAGCGAATGATTGGACGCCGCATGGGTACTGGTGGTTCCAGCGGTGTTGATTACCTCGATGCTACAACAAAGTACAGGGTCTTCGTTGATTTGTGGGCTGTACGCACATTGCTTGTAAAAAGAGATGCATTACCAGATGTCAAACAAGCCGCATTCTACGGCTTTGCTGCACGAAACGAAGATTAGTCTTCGTGCGGGTCGATATCGATTGGTATGAGTTCGTGTTCGTACTCATACAACGCAATCTTGAGTGGGTCGAGAACGAAGCGTACCGATGCTTCTTCAAGGCCGTAGAGGGAGATGAGTTCTTCTCTAAACGCATCACGTAGGACTTCTTCGTTTGCGTAGAGCGGAGCGCCCATTCCTATTTGGAGTGCGCGTGCACCGATAATTCGAGCTCTTTCAAATCGTGTGTGGAGTCGTGCTGGCTTAACCATGAGATTCACTTACGGGAACACCCGCAGTTTGGCGACCTGCCTACTCTTCTTGAACCTACCCCAAGGTTCAATCGGAGAATTACTCCTCTTCTTCGGCTCTTGGGGCTTGTTTAGAAATCGACCACCGCATGTACATTGCAGGTAGAAGAGATATGATCAGAACCACGGTCCAAACTGCGGCTTGAGTGCCAGGTGAGGCCCCATCATTTTTTGTTTCAAAACCGGTTGTGTTGCCATCGTAAACATCCATTCCACCGGTAGGGTTTTCAGAATCCGTTACCAAACGGTATATGCCGGTTTTTTCGAGAAGAACAACAATTTTCCCTCCAGTTTCACTTCTCAAGGCTGAGATATTAGCGACTTCATCCGTGGCATTGAATTGCATCATTCCCGTTGCCAAAGTTGGATGCGTTCTGTTTCTGGTGGGGTGCGGTGTTGCTTCAGTCATCCAAACACTGACCGAATCTCCTCGTGAAGCGGTCCATGAGAGGTTGCCGCTACTGAGCGATACATTGTTCAAACCGCTGAAGTTTGTTTCACGGAGGCTTAATGCGTTTGACAATTCTAAGCCTTGGCTGGAACCGGTAAGCAGGCCTTGTCCATCAATGACAATACTTGGTATGAAGAGAAGACGATGTTCATACTCAAACCGCAATTTTGAGGCGCTGAGGAAGGTTTCATCGACAACCGATGGGTGATGTTGGAGCACAAAAGTGTCGCTTCTGTTCAGTGTATCCATTTCATCTTCAATCAATTCGCAAGGTTCGCACCAGTCCGCACCATAATATTCGACCAGATGCACAATATGTTCTGCATCACACGAGTCCGAAGAATCCATGCAAGAAGCATCAAAAATCACGACGTCCAAAAGTCCCGCAAATTCGTCTTCAACGGTGGAGGAAGAGGTTGTTGATGGGATCTGAGTCGCCATAATCAATGCTATGAGCAGCACTGAGAAAAGGTGGATGCGAGTTCTCGACACAGTTATGGGTGCATGAATGTGTTCAAAAGGGGTCTGCTCTCACCATTACACATGGGGCAGGCGTGGTGGCGACGACCGTCGACTCTTCCTTTGATTCTCCTCGGGATGGCGTTATGCATTATTATTGCAGGTGGCACCATTCGAATCAACGATGCGGGCGAGTCGTGTCCCGATTGGCCACAGTGCTTTGGCACATGGGGATTTGATATCTCCCCTGATGAACAAGGCGCTTATTGGGACGAGTATCCTGAAGAGATTGACTCTCGTGGGGCTGACCATCGTTACACCACGTTTGAAATTTTTTCGGAATGGTTTCATCGAATGCTCGTAGGTGTCATCGCAGTACCCGTATTGCTGAACGCCGTTCTTGCCTATCGAATGATTGAGACTTACGGTAAAACTGTGTTTAGAACAACGATCTTATCTGGTATACTCCTCATTGTTCAAGCCCTTGTCGGAGCTCTAACTGTATCGTTTGACAATGTAGATTGGTCCGTGGCATTGCATCTTTCTCTTGCCAGTATTTTCACTTCGACTTTCTTATTCCAACACTTTGCTATGCGTCGTCAAGAGCAGTCTGGATGGGATATCTTTTCGATGAATCCAGAATTTGTTGCTGCCAACAAAACTCGAGTTGATTCGATGGTTGGCGCAGTCTTCACACTCCTCATACTTGGTGCATGGGTCTCCTCAACTGCGGGCGGACAATACAACCAGGGTTGTTCGGTTGGATTCCCTAACGGCTGGCCGAAGTGTAATGGATCTCTCCTGCCATCGTTTGACGGGCCAGGAGTCATCATTCAGATGATTCACAGGTTTGGTGCAATTCTGGTCGGTCTCGTGTTGGTATCCGGCTCTGCCCGACTTCGCCTTGACTCACGAGAACACGAAGTGACGCCTGCGATTGGTCGAATTACCGATTTTGCAGCCGGTCTGTGGATTCTCAATGTTCTCGTCGGCGGCTCTTACATCGTACTTGCCGACATGGAACAGTTCCCTGAGTGGGTTTCATTGTTGCATCTCGTGTTCGGCGTTTGTTGTTTCTTAGTCGCCGTGTCTGCCTCGTTCTTTATGCGGCTTTCGAGTGGCCTCTCGTCACATGAGGAGGAATGAATGTGGACGAACAACCTGTTGAGGAGTCATTGCCTCACCCGGGATGGCCGACAGTCTTCATGCGATTGATGAAACTTCGAGTCATCGTTTTGCTCCAAGTAACGGCCGTATGTGCAATATTCGTTCATGACCTGCTTGCGAGACACGGACTTTTGGATGTCCAACGCTCTTGGACGGATACCGTTTACACTGTTGCTTTGACCGTTGTTGCTGGTACATTATCTGCTGGAGGTTCTAATTCAATCAACATGTGGTACGATGCAGATATTGACCCACACATGCGTCGTACGAAGAACAGGCCTGTGCCTCAGGGGCATATTTCTGCGCGTGGTGCACTGGTGTTCGGTCTGTTGATTGCAGTTCTTGGGTCATCGTTGTTTTTTCTCGTACATTGGAAGGCAGCCTTTTGGTCCTTTTTCTCTGTCGCCTTCTATGTCCTCGTCTATTCCATGTGGTTGAAACGTCGGACGCCACAAAACATTGTCATAGGCGGGATTGCTGGCGCCACTCCTCCCTTGATTGGTTGGGCTGCGGCGGCATCTTCATCTATTGACTCAATGAATCCGTTTGACCTTGGCTCGCCTATCCCATGGGTGTTTTTTATGCTCATTTTCCTTTGGACTCCGCCTCATTTCTGGGCGCTTGCACTGTACCGTTCAGGCGAATATGGCAAGGTGAACATCCCTATGCTGAACGAAGTGAAGGGGCCTGAACGAACGGTTTTGGAATCCAAGGTTTACTGTGTTCTTCTCCTTCTTCTCGGACTTGTACCAATTTTCTGGCCGGAAAGCGGCTTGCCACTGCTCTGGGCATTTTTAGCCGGTGGCCTCACATTTTGGTATGCGAAATCCGTTTGGGACATTGACCCATTGGAAGAACTTGATGCGAATGG
>JABIWF010000077.1 GCA_018701175.1 Methanobacteriota archaeon | reverse complement strand
CTCTTCTGATCTCTCTCTCACCGTCGGTGCAACCGATGACCGCAACACAGTTGATCGTCAAGACGACACGATTGCAGATTATTCCTCTCGTGGCCCTCGCAGAGACAACGGTGATGGGAATCCTCTCAATGAACTCAAACCTGAGATTACTGCACCTGGAACCAACATTGTCCAAGCCGAAGGTTGTGTGACGAGTGGCTTGTGTAACAATTTCCTCGGCGGTGATGCATCCAGTAACGGCTACACAGGGCGAGGCTCGGGAACATCGTACGCTACTCCTGCCGTCTCGGGCATCCTTGCTTTGATGATTGAAGCGAATCCAGACCTCTCACCGGCTGAGATGAAAGAAATCATCAAACTCACTGCTGAACGCCGTGGAGAACCAACGCAGCCTGAAGTGGATCCGTTCTGGAACCGTGACTTCGGATGGGGCATGGCTGATGCTTACGAAGCGACCAAGATGGCTCTAATGCTCAAGGAACAAAATCTCACTGGTTCAATCGATGTACATGCACAAGTTCATGTCACCAACTCTTCAGTTAACGAAACCAACGGCCTTCAGGTGATTGAAGGAATGGCTTGGAGTCAAGCAGGAACAATTTCAGCGGTTGAATACCGAATAGGCAGCGGAGAATGGAAGAGCGCAGCATTTGATGAAACAAGCACTCAACTTGCCGCATTGGACCGGTTCACATGGATGGTAGCGCTCGACCTTGATGCTTTGGCAGAAGGTAACCAGACTGTAGAATTCCGTGCTCTCAACGAACAAGGAGTACAATCCCTTCCAGTTTCGGTATCAGTCATGGGTACAGGTGACGGTGTCTCGAACCAAGCGTCAGGTTTGTTTACTGCACTGCCCACAAGTGGCTATTTCATTCTGCTCAGCATCATTGTGATCGTTCTCCTTTGGAACTCTAGAACGGATGCTCCATTGGGCATTTCGACGAAGGAATCAAACGTTTCAATCGATGCAGCAATTGCTGAAGATGCTGAGATGGCTGAAGTCATCGATGGAGTTCTGGTCGCCGACATCGGCGATGGGAAATGACGATACGGAGATTCATTTTTGACCTCGCCTTCAAAAGGACCACTTGATTCGGTGATAACATGGGGACATTCAGTGACAGAGCATTGAGTATTCAGCCTACGGGTGTCCGCAAAATGTTTGACCTCGCCGGTGATGATGTTATTTCGTTTGGCCTCGGGGAGCCCGATTTCCAGCCACCTCCAGTTGCTATCGAAGCCTTTCACCAGGCTATGTTAGACGGTCGTAACAAGTACACGACAACTGCAGGTTTGCCAGAACTTCGTCAAAAAATAGCGGAGTCATGGGATTCGTACCAATCAGGGATGGATGAAAGTAACATCTGCATTACAATGTCCGGTACCAATGCACTCCTCAATTTGTTTTTGACGCTCGTTAATCCTGGTGACAATGTATTGCTTCCTGAACCATATTTCCCACTTTATGGTCCCGACGTGACTATTGCTGGAGGCACAGCGCGTTACTATTCATGTTTGTTTGAGGATGAGTTCATACCTCATGTGGCGCATCTTGAATCGCTTGTTGATGAAAACACCGTTGCAATCCTGTACAACTTCCCGAGCAACCCTACCGGTGGAACGCTCAACGAATCTCAGCGTGACCAATTGCTCGAGTTTGCAAAACGGCACAACCTTTGGATTATTTCCGATGAAGTGTATGACCGAATTGTCTTTGATGCTCCCCATGTGTCGTTCATGGGCACTGATTATGACCGTGTGTTGGTTGTCAACTCCTTTTCGAAAACTTTTGCCATGACCGGTTGGAGGATGGGTTACATCGCTTCTACCAACCGTGAGGCTATGCAGCAAATTATCAAGATGCAGTACTACATCACAGCGTGCTCGAACGATGCTATGCAATATGCAATTCTTACTGCGATGAACGAGGCAAGTGATTATCCAAATATTTTGGCAGAAGAATTTAGACAACGATGCAACTTAATTGTCAACCGGTTGAACGCTATGCCTGGAGTCGAATGTCACAAGCCAAAGGGTGCGATCTATGTCTTTCCTAAGGTCAATGTACCTAACATGACCTCACAAGAAGTCGCAATGGAGTTGCTCCGAGACGGTGTGCTTTGCTCACCAGGTTCGGCTTTCGGACCATCCGGTGAAGGTCACCTCCGATTTGCTTACACCATCAGTCAAGAAGACATCAGCAAGGGCATGGACATTGTTGCAAAGACACTTCTTCGCCTTCAATCCAACGAGTAGGTGAATGTATGAGCTTTTTATCAGCCACTGGATTCTTTTTGCTTGGGGTTCTTCTTGGTACAATATTGCCGCGTTTTCCGTTTTTGATGTTGTCGAGAACCCGAGGTTTCAATACGAAACTGCCGCCACACCCCGAGCCTTTGCCATTGTCTCCTCACCTTACGCAGCGAGTTCTACACATGCGCATGTTCTATTGGATGGGTCTTGTTGTTGTCATACTTCCATTGATACTTGGTATTGCATCGGTTCGGTGGGGCAATGCAGCCTTCGGATTCGGGCTTTGGGTCTCCAGCAGTTGGCTTATTCTTAACCGCCTGCAGTATTTTGTCGGAGGCATGCCACCTCCTTGGACAAAGGAAATGGCGGTAGAATTGCAGGTTCTCGCTGACAAGGCTGAAAGTTCGGATGGGTGTTGCAACTGGGCTTCTCCGCATTGGGGAGTCTCTGGAGTCTATTGTCCGAATTGTAATTCAAAACTCTCTGATATGCTTCGACCAGACCTCGGCCGTAAACGAAGCGATCGTCGGCCTTTCGGATTTCTCTACCTCTTGCTCACAGATGGGCATTCTGTTCTGACTTTCTTCGACCAGATTCCAGTTGCAGAAGAAGAATGACGGACTTTTATTGCATCATCACAACCGTCGACTTTCTCCATTTCGGAGGGGCAATCTTTGAGGTGGGATCGAATCAGCGTCAATCATGGGGAGGTATGCGCGCCGAAAAACGCTCATACCCAGAGTATGGTTGACAATTATTGCTTTTTGTCAGGTATTTCTTACGCCATTGGCTGCCTTTCTGATTACTTATTTTTTCCAATTTTCACTGGCAGATGAGAGTGCTGCTCTCTCCTTCGATTGGGACATGTTGCCTTGGATTGTGGCTGCATCGCTGATGTACGGGATGATTGCTCTCTTGTTGGCGTTGTTGTTGGGTGGATTCAGGCCTTTACGAGTCGTTGAAAAAGGGGGTTGGCTGCAATTTTTAGGACTCAGTAGGGGGAAATCGGATGCCTTTTCACGTCGGATTCTGCGTAAGAAATACGCGCAATCACCTCACGGCAGATTGACTGTTTTAGCACATGAGCGATGGGTTGATGGACATACGATTTTGTCAACTCATGGCGGTTTGATTCTACTTGCCGTGCCGTTCCAAGTGATTTTAGCAACTGTGCCATTGATGCTCGTCTTGCTTATTCCTGATACGGTGATGCATTCTGAGCGTCGACTCGAAATGGCACTTCTCGTCTACATATTTGGCCTCTTGAGTATCATGAAAGTGTTTCCTCGGATTGCTGAAAGATACATCGGAATCGCCTCTTTTACGCGAAAATGGCTAATTTCAATGACGAAACTTTCTTGGCTTGCTCCTGTTCTCGTTTTATGGCTTCTTGGACGTGTAGCAAGCGTGGCAGTTATCGGCTGGATGGGCCCAGACCTCGATCTTAATATCAACCTCGAAAAAGAGTTGTTTGAATCATCTTTGTCTATCGCCTCGATTCCAGAAACATCCTTCCTTGATTTACTCACAGCGCTTGCTGTTATGCCGCTAGCAGCTTTTACCACGATTGCAGTATTGGGGGCAGGTTCGTCAGATCCTCCCGAATGGATGTATGAATTTCAAAATCCAACCGCTGCACAGAAACCACCATCAAAAACCGCGAGTTTTGTTGGTAAAGGCGCCGGAATCGCCGCCTCAGCTGCAACGACTGCAGCCGTGGTTGCTGGGTCCGCATTGGCGAGTAAGGCAGCCACTGCAGTTCAGGCTGCCAGTGCCGCCGTAGGCGGTTCATCCTTGGCAGTCCAAGCTCCGTCTCATCTCGAGACTGTATCCCAAGGAATTTCAGCAGTCGATGACGCAGCCGGTGTTCTTGATTCAATACCGCCTGAGGCTGAAGATATCTCGTTTGATGGGATCAGTGAAATGTTTGACCAAAAAGACGCAGTCGGCCATCTCTCAGACGGCGTTCAAGAACTCACTTCCTCGTCGGCATACGACCAACCTGCGATAACGGGGCTGCGTAAATCTAAGTGAATACGAAGCAAATCCTCGTTACCCCTTCGGAGTCATCAAAAGGCCATCTCTATATGCCGCGTGAAACTGGAAGGTTATGTTGGTCTTATGCGTCGTATCACTCCGTTGACCCTTGTTGCCCTAATGTTGCTCCAAACTCTTGCTATGGGAATGGCTGCACCCGCCAGTGCTGCTGCTGGCCGAGGTGGAGCGAACGATGATTTCCGTGTCGTTTCAATTTCAATTGGTAACGCGTCAAATTCGGCTGAAGAATGGACGCAATCGAACGGTACTATCGTTGAATATTTGTTCGAAGGAGATTCCATCGAAATCGGCATGGAAATTCAACGTGGTGGCAGTTCTTTCACAGGCAAAGACAGTATCGCTATGATTCAGGTCATCCACCCAATCGGGTATGTGATGGAAACATTCAATTGGACCTCCGGAGTTCTTATCGGTGGTCAAAGTGACTCGGAAACGTTCATCTGGACCCCAACTGCAGCACATTCGATTCTCGATACAACGACCAACGACCTTTCCGGCGGTCTTATTCTCCGTGCCATGCTTGACAAGGACTCAAACGGTGACGACCGTAACGAAAACGACAT
>JABIWF010000026.1 GCA_018701175.1 Methanobacteriota archaeon | reverse complement strand
ATGCACCAAGAGATACTCCACTCATTCAACCGGAACTTCTGTGATTGCAGGTGCTCCACCTCGTGCGATGCGGTCTTCTTCTGCAGCCACACGAATACCTTCCTCGAGGTCAACCTTGCTTGTGAGGTATGTTCCGAGGAGGATCACGATTGTGATTGTGAGAATTGCAACACGGCTGTCGAAGAGGCCACTCGTGATACCATAAAGGAAGGTTCCAATCATCGCAGCTGACTTCCCAAGGAAACCAAAGAATCCGAAGAATTCAGATGTACGAGTTTCAGGGATGAGCATTGAGAACATCGAACGAGCCTGTGCTCCTGCAGCCCCCATAGCCACACCCACGAACAAACCGAGGATGATCCATTGCAAAGAGACGGTGATGCCCATTGGGGCCCATAGGTTGCTTCGCATGAAGTCTGCATAGCCATCCACAGGTCCACCTTGGTCAACAATGGTTGGGTGCTGGTTGCCCACTTCGGATGCCTGGTCCTGTGGACCTCCAACGAAGAGAATAGAGAAGCGATGGTCTTCGGCATCCCCAAACGCATCGACAATTTGAGAGGCGTCGTCGGCAGTAATGAATTTGCTATCTTCTTCTGCTTCTGCGGCTTTGTCCGCTAGCATGGAAGCACCAACAAGTCCGATAAGAACGATGAGAATAATGAGCAAGGCCCCTTTGAATCCAAGTTCCATGCCCTGGATATAGACCATAGCGCCCCCAAGCAATCCAAGCAAAACAAGGATGAAGAGGCACACCATAACTCCGGTTCCAATGGTGCTGGCCCCCGCACTTTCAGTGCTGTAATCAGGTGTTGGGAAATTTGACTCGAACGCATCTCGGAATTCATCGTCACCTGCGGATGATTCCCCAATCCAGCCTTCATATCCACGATCATAGAGCGTCGTCATGTTGTACTGCTGAAGGTCTTCATCCCACTCAAAAGTGAAATCGTGACCAGAATCTTCAGCGGCCACATCTGTTTCAAGTTCAAGCGGTGCGAAGCCTGCCGCAACAACAGCAACAGCGCAGTAAATCAAAAGCGAGAGCATGAGAGCGAACTTTGTGCCCTTAATGTTCGCTAACTTCCCAAACAAGATGGTCATGGGGATGGCTACAACATTCACTGTAAGCAACAAAAATATGTTCATTGCGGGGTCGAGACGAAGCACAGATTCGCCAAAGGCACTGGCCATGCTGGCGATGGTGTTGACGCCGTCATAGAACAGGAGGTAAGCTGCAAGGAAGAGTGCCAAGACCTTGAATTTCTTGATCTCCATGAACGTAGTTCCGACCTGGGCATAGGCCATTTTCGTGGCATGGGCAAGACCCTGCCATTCCATGTTGGATGGGATTTCAGGTTCAGGCGTCCACTTGAACATGAGCGCACCAAAGCCCCACCACCAGAGTGAGGAGCTGACAAAGATGGCAGCGAGTTTGAAGTTGGTGTCCCAATCAAAAGGACCCAGGAGGATGATGAGGTGGAACACCAACAACAGTGAACCGCCCATAAACCCATACGCATAGCCAACGCTTGAAACATGGTCCATGCAGCGCTTTTCTGCCATGTAAGGCATGAATGAATAGTAAATGACGTTCCCACCGGTGAACCCAATGGTACCGATGGCGTACATAACGGCAAGAATGATGTAACCTTGGGAACCAAAGTAAGGAGCAGCACCCATCAAAGCGGTGAAGATGACACCGGTAAATGTGTACCATTTCAACAACTTCTTTTTGATTGGCATCCGGTCTGCAATCACACCAAGTGCAGGTGCAGTGGCCACAACAAGAAGCATTGACGCTGTGAGGATGTAAGCATAGAATGTATCACCAGACTGCGTACCTGTGGCTAAGTTGTACAAGTTCGCCATCAGCGCTGGCGCGATCACCGTCATGACGGTTAATGCATATGCTTGGTTACCCCAGTCATACCAATACCATCCTTGGAGCGCTTTCTTATCTGCTTCAGGCATTGCATGAATGGCATCTTTCACAGAGAATGTATCGGTTGAGGTCGGTGCAGCAACATCGGACATAAACTCCGATGAACACTTTAGGCTTATGAATACATTACCGGCGAGCACTCAAAATGTAACAGTTCAGAATCAACTGAACACTGTCATTTATTCAGCGTTCGATTTTATACCGTCCAAGAGCTTCCATCCAAAGAATCTCTTGACCCGATGCGACTTCGATTTCTGGATCAATTGGAAGAATCATCATTGAATGGTCCTTCATGTTCATAGCGTGAACTTCTTCTCCATCGATGTGAGTGACAAGAGCTTTGCCTTTTTCGATCATTGGGACGTTGATGCTATCGGTAACGGTGCCGACGTGAGAAATTTTCTTTGAGGAAAACAAAGAGACAAGTTCGAGGCGTGCTTTAGCAGAGCCGTGCTTCCCAGGTTTCGATTTAGAGATGCTCAAAATTTTGTAGGCATTGTCGTCGACGACACAAAATCGTCCGACTTTTAGGGTGCGAATTTCAACACGGTCAGTTCCTGGCATAGAATCCCTCTGTTCCCACCCTCATGGTGCTGGCTTATCACACTTCGCACTTTTTATCTTCAAATTTAAAGTTCACGAACATCAAACCGTAGACCAGATTGCTCCATGGTGTGCCCCGTCACTAAAGGAAACAGTTGACTGGCAACCGTTTCACTGGAAGCTAAATGACCATTTTCATGGAGATCAATGAACGTTTTGAGCGAAGGGAAATCCTCTGATGGGACGGAACGAATTTCTTTTTGCATGCTTGTATCAACCACCCCAGGAGCAATTGATATGGAACTGATGTTGTTTGCTCTTCCTTCTTCCGCCATGCAACGCGACCACATGTCCAACCCTGCCTTCGAAACACAATACGCAGACCATGAACCAATGGGACGCATGGAGGCGCCACTGGAAATGACGGTGATGCGGCTTTGTTGCTCGCCGCCTAGCAGCGAATAAATCCGCTGTGTCAAATCCTGAACACCAACGAGGTT
>JABIWF010000126.1 GCA_018701175.1 Methanobacteriota archaeon | reverse complement strand
GCATAGCCTTGCGCACACGGGTACCAGCAGCAGCGTTACCCTTGTCGTGCTTGACAGCATCAGCAAGAGCGGCAGTTAAATCATCAATCATCGTTTGAACCATAGCCTCGACGGACATATTCTGCCCGCAGTGAAATCGGCTTTTATTGATTGCTCCGGAAAAGTATGAAATGGGCCTACAAAAAACGATGCACAGAGCGCCGTTCAGTAAAATCAAACACAAATAAGGGGCGAATGAGAGAGTTGAGCGTCTCAATTTCAAGCGAGGGTTGAAAACCCCACGGTTGGAGGCAAGCACAAGGAGGAGAAACATGCGCTTCGGTGTTCGAGGAACTTTACCTGACCCTGACCCTGTTGCTACGCAGGAGTGGGTTGATTCTATTCTTGCGGTTCGTGACCAACTCGGTGACGAAGAAGCACGCCGAATATTACTCTCTACCATTGATGCTGCACGGCACGCAGGCGTTGGAATCGACGTGGTTAACACGCCTTATCTCAATTCGATTCATCCCGATAACCAAGGCGCCTATCCCGGTGACCTTGACCTTGAAGTACGCCTCAACGGCATCATCCGCTGGAACGCGATGATGATTGTCACTCGTGGAAACAAATACTTCGAGGGCATTGGTGGACACATCTCGACCTATGCCTCTGCGTCCCACGCCTGGGAAATCGGTTTCAACCACTTTTTCCGAGGCAAAGATGGAACCGGACAAGGTGACCATCTCTACTGGCAAGGTCATGCTTCACCTGGAATCTATGCTCGTGCATGGCTGGAAGGCCGCTTAACTCTCGAACAAATGGAAGCGTTCCGGCAAGAAACCGGTGGCAAAGGACTCTCATCGTATCCACACCCTCGGTTGATGCCTGATTTCTGGGAATTCCCTACCGTAAGCATGGGGCTAGGAGCGATGACTGCAATACACCAAGCTCGATTCAACCGTTACCTCGAAGACCGAGGTTTAGTCTCAACCGCAAACTCTCGTGTTTGGTACACCATGGGTGACGGAGAATCTGACGAGCCTGAATCCCTTTCACAGTTATCTCTCGCAGGGCGTGAAGGACTTGACAACATCGTCATGACGATGAATTGTAACCTACAACGGCTCGACGGGCCTGTGCGTGGAAACTCAAAGATTGTTCAAGAACTTGAAGGAAGATTCCGTGGCGCTGGATGGAACGTCATCAAAGTCCTCTGGGGCAGCAGTTGGGATGAGTTGTTTGCACGAGATTCAGCCGGACTACTCGCCGCCAGACTCGATCAACTGGTCGACGGTGACGAGCAGCGCATCATGACCGCAGATGGAGCAACCATCCGCAAAGATTTGTTCAATTCCGATGGCTTACAAGCCCTCGTTGCTCATTTGAGCGATGACGAACTGGTCGACTTGTGCGCAGATGTTGGCGGACACGACTTCGTCAAACTCCACGCTGCTTACGCTCAGGCTACAGCCCATAAGGGCCAGCCAACCGTCGTCTTGATGCGCACCATCAAGGGATTCGGACTCGGTCCAGCCTTTGCTGGCCGAAACACGACCCACCAGAAGAAGAAAGCAGACATGGAAAGCATGCAATACATGCGCGATGACCTTGGACTCGATTTCTCCGATGAAGATTTGGAAAAATACCCGTACGTCATGCCAGAAGATGTTCCCGAACTTGTCGCCTATGCCAAGGAACGACGAGTCGCAATGGATGGTTTCATGCCATCACGAACTGTTCCTAAGTTCGACCTTACTCTACCGGATGAAGCAACATATGCTGACTTTGATGAAGGCACAAAAGGAAACATGCAAGTTTCAACCACCATGGCATTCGTTCGAATTCTTCGCGCTCTCATGAAGAACAAAGAGTTTGGAGAACGTATAGTTCCAATCATTCCTGATGAAGCGCGAACATTCGGAATGGATCCACTGTTTGCTGAATTTGGCATTTACCACCCTGAAGGGCAGTTGTACAAGCCGGTCGACCATAAGGTGCTGATGAAGTATAAGGAATCTACAAAAGGTCAACTGTTGGAAGAAGGAATCAATGAAGCCGGTGCAACTTCGACGTTCATTGCTGCAGCAACCTCCTTTTCCACTCACCACTATCCGACCGTTCCGTTCTACACCTTCTATTCGATGTTCGGATTCCAGCGTGTTGCTGACCTCATCTGGTCGGCAGCTGACCAGCGTGCCCGTGGTTTCCTCATGGGAGCGACTTCAGGACGAACCACACTCAACGGAGAAGGTTTGCAGCACCAAGACGGGCATTCGCTTCTGATGGCGCATACCAATCCAGCAGTCCGAGCCTGGGACCCAGCATTCGCTTACGAATTAGCAACCATCATCCGACACGGAATTGATGAGATGTACGGCCAAGACAAAGACGTTATCCACTACATTGCCGTTTACAACGAAAATTACCCAATGCCGCCGAAACCAAAGGGCGTCGATGCAGGCATCATTCGTGGAATGTACCTGCTGCGCGCAGCCCCCAAGGGCGACGGCCCGATCGTCCGACTGATTGGTTCAGGGCCGATTATGATTCAAGTTTTGGATGCGGTAGAAAAGCTCGAAGCCTACGGCGTTCGTTCTGAGATTTATTCTGCAACTTCGTATGGAGAAATGCGCCGCGAAGGTTTGGAATGCGATCGATGGAATCGCTTGCACCCAACGATGACTGCAAAGCAGCCTTGGGTTGAACAAATCCTTGGAAGCGGAACAGTACCTGTCATTGCGGTAAGCGATAACATGGCGGCAGTGCCTGATATGATTCGTCAGTGGGTTGGTGGACACTACACCGTTCTAGGGACCGATGGTTTTGGTCGCTCGGATACCCGTGAAGCGCTACGTCGATTCTTCGAAATTGATGGAGCAGCGGTTGCTCTTGCAGCACTTTCATCTCTCGTTAGAGATGGTTCAATCGATGCCAGTACCTATGAGAAAGCCGAGAAAGAGTTCGGTATCTCGACAGAGCGTGAAGACATCACTGAACTTTGATTCAGTGGGGACCCTTTGCCAAGACGCATTGGCAGTCCGTACCGTTGTAGGCATATACGCATTGAAGGGGACCCCTTGTATTCAACCCAACTAAGTTCGGACGACATGCATGGGTTTCGCCCCATAACTTGTTCTAAGCATACATAGAAAATACTTAACTGGAAATGGAACGGAAACCGTTTGTGGACGAAGAGGCTTTTGAGGAAGAAGTTACTCTAAAAGGGCGTATTTTCGCTCTAGCGATGCGTCTATTAGCTTTAGTACTCATTGTTTCATCACTAATGGTTTCTACTGATGGACTATTTGTGGTAATACTGTTGTTTGTCATTGTAGTGCCGTTTGAAAGGTTATTTCCCAGACACAAAGGACAAAAGGTTAGACGTCCCAAACTCGGAACCGATATCGGTTATGCCCTTGCATCGCCAATTCTAGGAATTCTCACTCTGGTTGTTGCTTTTTTCATAGCTGTAATTAGTCTTGCTTGGATTCCAGCATTATTGGTTGCCCCATATGTTGCAAAAATACCGACAGAATGGATGCCAATCATCGGATTTCTATTGTTCGATTTCTTAGTCTATTGGACTCATCGATTTTATCATGAAATCGAGATCTTATGGAAGTTTCATGCCATTCATCACTCTACAGAACATTTGGATTGGGCAAGTGGCTTTAGAGCCCACCCGTTAGATGGTACAATTTTAGCACCAGCATTCGTGTTTTTGATAGTGGCAGGATTTAGTCCAGAACTAACTGGAGCCTTCGCAGTTGCTCAATTATTAACTGGATTGTTTTTGCATGCAAATGTAAGTTGGAGATTAAAATGGTTACATAAATTCATCATCACGCCGGAATTTCACCACTGGCATCACACCAATGAGCGCGATGCAATTTGGACCAATTATTCGACATTCTTACCAATATGGGATATCATATTTGGAACCTATTTCATGCCAAAAAATCGACGCCCACAAGTCTATGGAGTCAGCGAGAAGATTCCAGATGGAATAATGTTACAACTGAAACATCCTCTCAAGGGAATGCCCAAACCATGGTGGTTTCTTTTCCATCCATTCAAATCGATGAAGCTAATATTTTCAACTGCTAAGAAAATTATCAAAAGCATGTTCAAATCAGCATTTAGGAAACGTGGAACTAAACCCTGGGACCTCTACAAATCAAACAGTAACGACTCAAAACTAGAATTGGTGATTGATGATAAATAAAACCACAAGCATTTGCAGCCTTGTAAAAGAGTTTGAACTCCATAAGGTTAGAGCGGCATAGGATTGGTTCACAAGGGT
>JABIWF010000013.1 GCA_018701175.1 Methanobacteriota archaeon | reverse complement strand
GCTCATTCGCTTCGATAAGGTCCCGAAGGTTTTGAGCACCGTTGTAGCGAGGAGTGTGGAGTTGTTCAGCAAGGTAATCTGTAGAATGCAGAGCAATCGGTGGGCCTGTAAGGTTCATGAGGCCAAACGGCCCCAAACCAATTCGGAACGCTTTGCATGCTGCTGCGTCTATTTGAGCAGCAGTAGCAACGCCCTCTTCAAGCAGTAAACATGCTTCATTGAGCCACGGAACAAAGAATCGGTTGACTACAAAGCCTGGTCTGTCGCCACAAACAATGACCACTTTACCCAGCATCTTACAGTATTGAACGACCTTTTCGACTGTTTCAGCGCTTGATGCCTCAGCTGGAATAACCTCTACTAAGCGGTTCTTTGCCGGGTGATAAAAGAAGTGCAATCCAACGAATCGGTCAGCCCGACCGGTTGCTTCAGCGAGGGCATTCACGGAAAGCGATGACGTGTTAGAGGCAAGGATAGTTTCGGGCCCACATGCAGAGTCCAAGGTGTTGAAAACTGCTGTTTTAATGTCAAAATCTTCGAAAACTGCCTCGATAACGAGGTCGGTATTTGCGGCTGTGTTTTCTACGCCGACAACTCCCGTAATTCGACCTTGGATCGCCTCTACTTGAGCCGGCGAAAAAATGCGACGTTCTACAGCCTCAGAGAGGAAATCACGAATGATGCCTTGCCCGCGGTCAACCCACTGCTGTTCTCTGTCAACCATCTGGACGTCGAATTCTTCCTGAGCCGTTTTCTGAGCGATACCGGAACCCATGTTTCCTGCACCGACGATTGCTACACGCTGAATAGGTTGCATGGCAGTGCCAGCAAAACGCCACCCATGAATACTCCGCTCAGAAGTTCTCACTGTTCAGTGGTGCAGCGAGACCAATATGTAGGGGTATAGATTAAAAAAATAGAATCGCACGAGTCACCTGTGGAACAAGAAACTCATGCTGCTCAATATCAAGAAAAAGGAGAGTATCCTTTTATTGAAAAAGTATTCATTTCCATTTTCCTTGTTCCTCTGTTGGTATTTTCCATCGTGTTCCCTTTGACATCACTTGCGGATGTGATCCTTACTGGGGGGCGAGAAACGGTTCTTGGCATTTTAGGCACCATCTGTATTGGTCCGTTTTACGCCGTCATACCCTACCTCATTTTCAGAACTCAACGTGGACTGTTACGTATTTATGTGATTCAAATCGATAAAGACCGTGACACATTGGTACTTCGCTCCACCTTTTTTGACAAAATCGATCAAACCTTTGAACACAAATTGTCCGAAGTCAAGAAGGTGAAAATGAGTATTGCCGAAGATACTGGCGATGGAAGAGGTTCGGGAGGTTCAAGTGGGATATGGATTCAAGGTGGCACTTTATGGAGCGAAGATTGGGATCTTGAAATCACAGTATTCCATAAAAATTCCAAAGAAAACGGGTGGCTGAATAAATTTCACGATACTGCTCAAAGGTTTGCTGCAATTCTCGAGGTAGAAGTGGATTCAAAATAGTAAAGTCTAGTTTTGTGAAGTTGGAATTAAGATAACAGATATACCGTGTCTTGATGGCATTCTTCTTCTCTTTTGGCTCCCGACAATTGCCATGAATTTATTGTAAATCCTCGATAGAATATCCATCCTCTGTTCTTCACTAATCATGTGTACTTTTTCGACTTTGAATCCTGCGGACGCAGGCAGCAGGACAAGTCACAACCGACCAATTATTGGTCGTTCAATAGATCTTCGAGGCCGCTACGGAAAGCCGCTACAGAGCGTCGGTGATCGACCATCTGCGTATGCTTACGCGCCAATGCACCGTAGCGCTCGCGATCATCATAAACGGCCTTTAGGGCATCAATGACAGCATCCGTATCATGACCATCGTCCACCAGAATGCCTCCCTCTCCCAACGCTTCCTTTTGCGAGCCAACGTCGGAAGTCACACTTGGTACACCGAACAAGCCTGCTTCCCCTATGACCCGTCCCCACGTTCCTGTCCTCTCAAATAGAATAAGATGGATATCGATTTTCGAGAAGAACGCTGCTGCATCAATGTAGCCTAGAATCCGTGCGTTTGGATGGTGAGCGAGATCTTGCGAATACGTATTATCTCCTGCGATCAGAACTTCTGCCTCGGGCCATCGTTCGAGCAACCTAGGTAGGATGCGTTGAGATGTTCGAAGCCCCTTTTCAGGGACCACTCCCATAATCCCGATGGTTGGTGGAGAACCAGCAGGTCGCTTCGCTTGCTCAGCCAAACGCAAGGCGTTAACCTCTTCTATGCTCCCAAAGCGTCGACCAAAATCGATTGGTAATGGTACGTTGTGACCTTTCTGGATGGAAAAACGTGATTCGATATCAGCCAGCAAACCTTCCCCAGCTGCACACACGAGGGCTGCGCCCTCCATTACGGGGCGAAAGCGTTCCTCGAGCAAGAAAGGCTTGTCATCTCGAACGAACATGACATAAGGCATTCCACGGGCAGCAAACGCTTCTGCGGCCCCTGGTGCCCAGTCAAGTTGGGTCAAGCCAATGCCGCCTTCTAGATCGTGTTTGTCCAACCATGAACCAACTTGTGCAGCGAATTGGGAACTTCGCTTGGCAATGTGTCGGTCAAGAGCCCACTTTCTACGTCTAAGCTCGCCTTTGCGCTCTCGCAGGACCCATGCGACCTTCGACCAGAATCCTTCGATGGGGAGGTCTGTGGTTTCAAATTTCACCTCGGGTTCAAGCAAACCGATAGGGTCGCCTCTGTCGTGACTTGCAAAGGCACTCACCGTCCACGCTGGATGCGTTGGAGCATCTTCAGAAGGCGACAATGGTACAAATGATGGTGCGGTTTCAAGCGTTGGTCCAGGCGAAGCAATACCGTTCAGTAAAGCTGCCAAAGAGCGCTCTGCGCCACCGCCCGGTGGATCGATATCTCGCACAGCGGCAAAGATACGGCGGGTGCTCATACAACTGCCTTCGCTCGGACCCATTTGAGCGTTGTGGGCTGTTAGCAATACGGCTGAGGCATAGAAGTGTTGGACACATTTCTGAATACAAATCAAATACATGCATCGCGTGGGTCAAACATGCGCTTGGAATGGCCTGTCTATGCATTTACTGCCAGTGTATTCCTCGCTTTTGCTCTAGGTGTTCAGTTCTTGTCTCTCGGCACCGGTGCTGTCTTTGGACTGTTTGTGTTACTGACTGTGGCCTATGCATGGGTCGCTTGGTTGATGATCAAACAAAAGGCCGTCCTCGAACTGCATGGCTACATCGCCTGCGACACGTGCAATGAGCAGACACCCTCGCAAGGTAAGCACTGCATGAACTGCGGTGCAGAACTGGTCAGTGATTAGAAACAAGTTGGAATTATTGACCCATCCAAAAATTAGTCGTGTGTCCAATGGACCCACTCGTTGATTCTTGGCCGAGATATTGCAGATTCTCTTCCTGTTCGGTCGTTATGTCTCCGTTCATAATTGTCAATTGATTGAGACAACCTTCACTGCATATGTCTACACTGTTTTCTCGCAATGTAATAATTTCCTCAGGCATCCATACTCCGTCTTCGACAGCTTCTATGATGAGACAAGCACCTGGAGAATTGGATGCTAACCTACATTCGTATATGGGGCTGTTTTCGTCATCTGCATCGCCTACTACAAGGCGGAATCTGTAGTGTTCTGCTCCATCCTGTGCAGATGTACCATCGTGGAACTGAATTGGAGATGTGCTGTTTATCAACTCTAATTCCACAATCAGATCATCTGTTTCTGCTGTTCCAGTGCCGAGGGTATCGATGTCAAAAGTCCCCACATGCTCTCCACCAAACGGAGTTAGATCACTTATGCATCCAACGAAAACCATTGATGCCATCACAAGAGCAATCATCAAATTCTTCATAGTCATAAAATTACTAAACAAAACTCTGCATTAGTCTTTTCTGTACCCATTTTCATACATAGAGGCATAATACAAAGAACTCTTTCTGTCCAAACAAAGTCATTCTTTGTTCAATATTCAAGCAGTGGGTACCCTTGGTTCTTTGAGATATTACCTTTAACAATCAAACTGTAAGTGACGATTGTGTAGGATTGCAGAATTAAACGATGTCGTAATTTGTATAAG
>JABIWF010000018.1 GCA_018701175.1 Methanobacteriota archaeon | reverse complement strand
TGGATTATTCACACCTTCCTCTGGGCCATCGTCTCCATTTGCGCTTATTCTCTGATGATGCGAGTCACTTGGGCCGAGGTAGGTGGGACGCAATTCACGGGCTACATGGCGATGATGAACCTCTCCGCCATCATCGGCTACCAGTTAGCACCCATCTTTGCCGCACAGTACGACTATCAGTCCATCTTCTACATCGCTGCCGTGCTCGAAACATTCGTGATTCTCGCCGCCTTGTTCATCGACCCAGAGGAGACCGACCGGACGCTCAACACCGGATTTGAGTTCTCTTCTAAAAAGTAAAATCCCGGAAACCATGTCGTCCGGAAAAACATGTTAAAACCCTTTGTGCACCCTTACGTGAGAAACTCACGCGTCGGCACCCTTGGAATCGCTTTTCAGAGCGTTTCAAGAGCGTTGACAAGATCGTGCCAGAGGTCTTCCATATCCTCGATACCAACCGACAAGCGAATCAAACCCGGAGTCATTCCCGCATCGTAGCGTTGCTTTTCTGGAATTGCTGCATGCGTCATTGTCCATGGATGGTTGATGAGCGACTCGATTCCACCCAAACTTTCTGCCGTTGCAAACAGTTTCAACTGAGCAGCAAACTTTCGAGCACCCGCTTCTCCTCCTTTGACTTCTAAGGAGATGATACCACCAAAGGCGTTCATTTGTCGCTGTGCGATTTCATGGGTTGGATGGCTTTTCAGGCCAGGGTAAAACAATCGTGTGACTTTTTCATTGTCTTGCAATCGTTCTGCTAGCGTCATTGCACTTTCACAGTGACGGTTCATTCGCAAAGCCAATGTTCGCAGACCTCGTAGGATGAGGAAACAATCCATCGGTGCCGGGACTGCACCGACTGCATTTTGCAAGAATGAAATCTTTTCAGCCAGTTCCTTGCTCTGGGTAATTAAACAACCACCGATGACATCACTGTGGCCACCGATGTACTTGGTCGTTGAATGAACGATGATGTCTGCGCCCAACTCAAACGGGCGCTGTAGGATTGGAGTTGCGAAGGTGGAATCAACAACGACGATGAGGCCGTGTTCTTTGGCTTCTGCAGCTAAGGATTTGATGTCATGAACGGTGAGGAGTGGATTGGTTGGACTTTCAAGCCAGAGAATTTTTGAGTTCTCACGAACAAGTTCCCCAAGGTCTCCGCTTTTCAATGGAGAATAACTTGTTTCAATGCCGAATCGCGATGCAATTTGGTCAAACAGGCGAACAGTACCCCCGTACAGATCGTCGCATGCAATGACATGGTCGCCTTGTTTGAGCATTTGACTGATGGTTGTAATTGCTGCCATTCCGCTTCCAAAACAGAACCCAAACGCTTCTTGATGAGGCGATTCCATTTCAGCGAGTGCTCGCTGAAGCGCATTTCGAGTCGGGTTATCTCCACGTGCATATTCATACCCGAGATGGTCTGCAAAATCGTTTTGAACATAGGTAGATGTTTGAAAAATAGGTGTGTGAACTGAGCCTGTGGTAACTTCAGGGTCCAAGGATGAATGAACGCAGCGGGTTGAATCTCCAGTCATTTCACCACTCCCATCCATCGACATCGAATCCGTTATCCCTTAACCAGTCATCGTTGTAGACTTTTCCAAGGTATGGATTTCCTGCATCAGGAAGAACGACAACAATCTTTGCCTTTTGTCCTGCTTTATCGCATTCAGCAGCAATATCCAGTGCAATCTGTAACGCTCCGCCGCATGAACCGCCGCAGAACAATCCCTCTTGTTTGGCAAGGCGTCGAGCCATTCGGAAACAAATCTCGTCATCAACCATACGAATTTCATCAATCACTGAAAAGTCAGTCGCTGGTGGAATAAAGTCTTCACCAAATCCCTCAACTTTGTATCCATGAGGAACACCCATAGTTCCTTCTTCGAACCATTGTTTCAGTATTGAACCTTCAGCATCGACACCAACGATTTTTGGAGTGTCTTTGCCGTTTTCTTGTGCTTGCGACTTGAGATATTTTCCGCAACCGGTAATGGTGCCACCAGTTCCCATTGTTGCTACAAAGTGGGTTAGGTCACCTTGAGTCTGATGCCAAAGTTCCGGCCCAGTAGAAAGAATATGTGCTTTTGGATTTGATTGATTGGAGTACTGATCGGGATACCATGCCCCTTCAATCTCCTTGCTCAGTCGCTCAGCGACCATGTAATAGGAACGAGGGTCTTCTTTTTCAACTGCAGTCGGGCAAATTTCAACCCGTGCACCCATGGCTCGTAGCAAGTCGATTTTCTCCTTCGCCATCTTATCTGGCATGGTGAACACACACTTGTAACCGCGTTGTGCTGCAACCATCGCTAATCCAATTCCGGTATTGCCGCTGGTCCCTTCTACAATGGTTCCACCGGGTTTCAGCCAACCCTTTTCTTCAGCTTCCAAAATCATAGCAAGGCCGATTCTATCTTTTATCGAGCCGCCCGGACTGCAACGTTCGAGTTTGGCCCAAACTTCTGAACCTGATAAGTCGGCAGTCACCTTGTTCAAACGAATCAGAGGAGTGTGACCAATCGCTGAAACTACATCTTCGTAGACGCCATGAGGAAGTGCCATGTGGATGCCAACAAACTCAGGTTCATCAGGCTTTTCAAATCCAGTTTAGGCATTCACCCGCTCCGTTCATTCTTGGTAGATGCTGCGGGCCGGTAAGGACCTCATGAGCCACATGAGAACCGCCAGTGCATGTGACCGAACTTGTCGGACTTTTTGCGGCGCTTCTGCTGGTGGCCAACACACTGTTCCAGTTGGCTCTCGCCGCAGGCGTTCCTTGGGGTAACGCTGCATACGGAGGCAAAGTCGCTCAAGAGGACGGTTCTCTTTCAACCCGCTATCGCATAATGAGTCTTGTCTCTGCAATGTTCATGGGGATTCTGATTTTGGTTATTCTGTCTGCGAGCGGTATCGTAACTTCCTCCCCTTTGAGCACGGGGGTCACCGTATGGGCTTGCAGAGGTGCATCGATGCTCTTCGCTCTTAACACAGCTGGAAATCTAACATCTGGCAGCAAAGTCGAGCGCTGGGTAATGGGTGCAGCAACCACTTGCCTTACAGTCGCCTTTGGCCTGATCGGATGGGTACTCTAGGCTTTGCTGCGAGCCGCACGAGCATGCGACCAATTTTTCTCAAATGACCTTATTTTTGTCTTTTTTATTAGGAGTAGATTTCATAGATGCCTCATGATTTACAAAACTCCTTTCGGACATCTAAAGCCTTCAACCCCGATTGAGAAGACCAAAGTCGATGCAGTGCAACGTGCGTTGCAATGGTGTGAGGCAATCTTCGCCTCGACTCATTGGACACCTGTGAATCAAGGTAACAGTATTTCCTTACAACGAACGATTCATGGACAGACAATTGAAATCTTTCCACTTGAGGCAGCACGAATGGATTTTGGAATGAAGTCAAGATTCCGTTCCGAACACCTTCCGATCCACCTTAACAATGCGAATGCCTGTGTTCGCCCAATACTTCCTCGTTCGAGGCCTTTACACACGGACATGGTTGCCAGCATGATACTGCTGTTGGGGCGTACTGAGTTTAGCCCTGCTTCAATTCCGAGGACACTGCATTCAATCCTTACCGAAGAGCAACTCGCATCACTACCTGCACCACGTGGAGCATATGTAGCAGGAAGGCCTTCAACCTCTGGTCGGGAGTTCCTTCCGGAATCACGAATACTGGAACTGGCACAACACCATTCAAATGCCAACTTTACCGTTCAATTTGAGAAGCGAGACGGCACATTACGAAACATGACAGCAAGAATTGGGGCTTGGATCGGGCCTGCTGGAGAAGAAAGGAATACGAATCAAGCGAGTGATGCAATGTCGTACGACCCAGCAGTATATCATCTCAAAACTGTGTTCGATACGGAAAGAAGTGAGTACAGAAATATTGCGACGGACCGTGTGACTCAGATATCGATTGGTGGCGACACTCTCCGTTCAGCTTCTGCAGAATAGGGCTCGAATCATCCGTATCTACTGGTGTGTAACAGGAAACACATGGTAAGCCTCATTCAATATCCATAAGGAATTACAATGGCAAAGAAATTATTCGAGTAAGCATACACCGATGCTGGTATGTTGTCCAGTTTGAAATCACATCGAACATCGAGGGAAGCATGGAGGAAACAGTTGTGTTAGTGCTTCCTTAAGAGGCACTGCTGAGCGCCATCGACTGTGGGACACCCCATAATGGACGGAGATTTACAATGAAAAAACTTAGTTTTTA
>JABIWF010000059.1 GCA_018701175.1 Methanobacteriota archaeon | reverse complement strand
TCTGGTTCTGAAATCAGTGCCAACCTTGACCGAGCCATCGAAGTCGCCAAAGCGGTAGGATTCGACATGATTTTCTGTGAAACCAGCGGTATCGGCCAAGGCAGCGATGCCATCACGTCTGTTGCAGACCATTCGCTCTACGTCATGACTGCTGAGTTCGGAGCTCACACACAACTCGAAAAGATTGAGATGCTCGATGTCGCTGATGTTGTCGTGCTCAACAAGTACGAAAAGCGTGGCAGTGAAGATGCCTTCAGAGCGATTCGAAAGCAAGTTCGAAGGAACAGAAACATGTTTGATGTTGCTGATGAGGAATTACCAGTCGTTGCAACGATTGCCAGCCAATTCGCTGACGGTGGGGTTGACCGATTGTGGTGCAAACTCTCTGACATCGTCGGCTTTGAAGCCAAGCAACCGGTTGATGAGATGGGGACAACCAAAGGTGTCATTCCTCCAGAACGCATTTACTACCTTTCAGAGATTGCGGCAACAGTGCGTGAATACCATGCTGGACACGAAGCGGTTGCTGAGCAACTTCGTTTGTGCCAACACCTTGAGACTGCTGCAAACCACGCTACTGAGCGAGGTGCGAGTACCATCGCTGCTGACCTTCAAGAACAAATTGATGAAATCCTTGAATCGATTGAAACTGCACGAGAGGAATTGGCTGCTTTCCGTAGCCTTGCTGAACAATACTCCAGTGGCGAGTTCACCTACCACGTTCGTGGCAAGCCATTCACCGTCAAAACCACTACAGAATCTCTCTCGCATTCCGATATTCCTCGTGTTGCTCTACCGACCTTTGCTGATGACGGCGAATTGTTTTCGTTCATCAAGAAAGAGAACGCTCCAGGCCATTTCCCGTTCACAGCGGGCGTGTTCCCGTTCAAGCGAACCGATGAGTTATCTGCCCGAATGTTTGCTGGAGAAGGCGAACCTGAGCGCACCAATCGCCGATTCCACTACTTGAGCCAAGGCCAAGACTACGTTCGATTGTCCACCGCTTTTGACTCGGTAACGCTCTACGGTCGAGACCCTGCTCGTCGCCCCGATATTTGGGGTAAGGTCGGCAACTCGGGCGTCAGTATCGCAACATGCGATGATGCAAAGCGACTCTATTCTGGGTTCGATTTGTGCAATCCAAACACTTCGGTCAGCATGACCATCAACGGTCCTGCACCGATCATCTTGGCGTTCTTCCTCAACGCTGCAATCGACCAACAGGTCGAGGCACACCTCGCCCAAGAGGGCAAGAAACCAGAGTTAACCGATGCTGCATACAGAGGAGAACTTCCAGAAGGCCACAATGCGTTTGGACTAGCAAGTGTTGGGCGTCGTGGAGATGAGATGGTCGATGCTGCAACGTATGCAGAAATCAAGGCACGCACTCTGCAAACGGTACGAGGGACCGTTCAAGCCGACATTCTCAAAGAAGACCAAGCACAAAACACCTGTATTTTCTCAACGCCTTTCGCACTCAAACTGATGGGAGACGTTCAGCAGTATTACATCGATAACGGGGTAAGAAACCACTACTCAGTCTCGATTTCAGGCTATCACATCGCTGAGGCTGGAGCCAATCCAATTACCCAATTGGCACTGACGCTTGCTAACGGTTTCACCTATGTTGAGTACTATCGCAGCCGTGGCATGGACATCAACAAGTTCGCGCCAAACCTCTCGTTCTTCTTCAGCAACGGATTAGACCCTGAATACACCGTCATTGGCCGAGTTGCACGCCGTGTTTGGGCCATTACCATGCGAGATTTGTACGATGCTGATGAGCGCAGTCAGAAGCTCAAGTACCACATTCAAACCAGTGGACGAAGCCTGCACGCTCAGGAAATTGACTTCAATGATATTCGCACCACTCTGCAAGCCCTGCTCGCCATACAGGACAACGCAAACTCACTCCACACCAACGCGTACGACGAGGCAATTACCACGCCAACCGAGGAAAGCGTTCGAAGAGCCCTTGCCATTCAGTTGATTGTCAACAAGGAAAGCGGCTGGACCAAGACCGAGAATCCAATGCAAGGCTCGTTTATTGTTGACGAGTTGACCGACTTGGTCGAAGAGGCTGTGCTCAAAGAGTTCGAAGCCATCAGCCGCCGAGGTGGCGTTCTTGGTGCAATGGAGACCATGTACCAACGCGGCAAGATTCAGGATGAATCGATGTATTACGAGCACTTGAAGCACGATGGAACGCTCCCGATTATTGGCGTCAATACCTTCCAAAATCCGAATGCTCAGGTGTTCGATGAATCGAGTGCTGATGATTTCGAAATGGAATTGGCACGGGCTACGCCAGAAGAAAAAGAAGCGTGCTTAGAGCGAGTGACCGTTCGTCAAACCGTTGAAGGAGAGGCGACTGCTGCTGCACTCAAGCAATTGCAAGAAGTTGCTCGGCAAGGCGGTAACGTGTTTGAAGAATTGATGGAGACGGTAAAAGTCGCCTCCCTCGGACAAATTACCGAGGCGCTGTTCAACGTTGGTGGGCAATACCGACGGAACATGTGAAATTGTTGAGTTTCACTCGAATGATGAATGATAAAGTGTTGAG
>JABIWF010000016.1 GCA_018701175.1 Methanobacteriota archaeon | reverse complement strand
TTCGGGATTTGACGATAGATAGTAGAGTAATTCCAGTACATACGATTTACCTAAGAGGTCGACGAGTTTCTTCCCTCTGTATTGAAGACACACAGGAATTTGTTGCTCAGTTTGTTGCTGCTCTGGTGGTTGCATGTTACAACCTACTCCACCTTCTATATCAACAACCAAGTATCAACCACAATACCATGGTCTCTTCGCTGAAACTTTTCCGACTTAATAGCAAAGCCTCATGCGATGGGCAAGGAGGAATGAATAACATGAGTAAATGCGGATGTGGACGATCACCAACGGGTATGTGCAAAGGATGGCACGGACTGACAGCTGAAGAATTCGAAGCGAAATTGAAGGAATTTAAGGAAGAAAACCCTGAGGAATAAGTATGGCTAGAAACTGGAATACAATTTTACGTTGGGTTCATCTTTTCTTTGGAATGATGATTTCTGCTTATTTCGCTCGAATTACCTTCACTGGAAACACCGACGCCTGGGACAATGACCCTTGGGTCACGATGGTTGTAGGACAAGCTGTGGTAGCCATTGTTTTCTGGACTGGAATCATCAAGTGGCAACTGCCTCGGATTAAAAAATGGAATCGAAAGCGCAAGAAGGCTGCTGAAGCAGTCAATGCATAATTTTGACCAAGGTTGAATTCGAAGTTACGGCCATCTGCCGCGCAACTGCTGTCCCCTCTTCTGAATCATTCAGATTCAGAGATATCGGAATTTTCCGGTCTTCGTAGAATTAGCAGCCCTAAGAGCAAGACAGCTGCCCCTCCGGCACCCATTGCAATGTACAATAATACGTCTTCAGGCGTCATTGCTTCATTGGCATCAGTGTTGTCTGCCGGAACGTCATCATTGACTCCGAAACTGCTACCGATGGAAGGTGCAGTTGAGGCGTTGTGACTGTCCATGTCCTTGAACAATCGAATCGTGGCATTTACTACCGATCCATCTGAACGAAGGTCTTGGTATGCATAATCACCTTCAGTCCAGTTGATATTAAATTCAATGATGAAATTTGTGTTGCATGAAGCATCGACCTTGGTATTGTTTTCGTCTCTTTCACAGTAGGCGTGAAGCTCACCTGAGTCCCAATCCAGGCTGCCGTTGTACAAGCCATCTCCATCGTGGTCGTGAACCAGGCGATGCGTCAAATTCGATGAGTTATCGGTGTTGTACCAAATAATCGAATCGTTATGGAAAATCTCAGGTGAGGATTGTGAGAAACCACTCTCTTTGACCAGTACGGTGAATGAACTTGCGGTGTGAGCGCCGGCCTGTAAGGGGGCAATGGAAACGACGGTCAAAATGCAGAATACGAGAAGAGGTAATACGACTTGTCGCATGCTTTGAAGGCTCGGCCACAGATAGATAAATCATGTCATCCAACGGGCGAATTAAAATACAACCCCTTAGTGAATTGTCCTATGAAATCCAGCCTTTTGTTCCAAAACAGCGATGCTGCTGACAGAGTAATCACCTTCGCTTTCGTTGGTCTAGTCGTTATTAGTTTGCTATCTGCAACAGCATACCTCGCTCTTGGAGGCGATGAAAATAATAAAACCGATTCGAATGAATCAGCGTGGGTCGACCCTGTTGTAGAAATCGAAGACGAACAGCACAGCCATACCGACTTGTTGGCACACCGTCTACAAACCGACAACATGCTTCTCATCGATTATCACAACCTCAACTGCGATGGAAACGTTGCACCACCACCCGAACTCGACAACGTTGCGGGACGACCATGTTCTCCTGAGTTCAAGAACGTTGGACCAACCCCTGGCGACTCATCAGAAATCGCTATTGAAGGTAACTTCATGGAAGATTGCGTAAAGAATCCTGACGGAACCGGTGGCTGCTATGCCTATGTCTCATCGTACAACCAATTCGAAATCTTGGACATCTCTGAGCCAAACAACATCGTTCTCCTCTCGACCTACTACGCTGAAATTGGTCGAATGATTGACATCAAGGTGACACCGGACAACAACTGGGTTTTGGTCAATCACGAATTGACAAACAGTGACTTGGATCCTATTCCAACCGATGATGACGCCAACAGCGGTGCGAACCGCCTCGATGTTATTTCCGTTGTCAACAAGAACGAACCAATCAAGGTCGCCGAGTGGAACAACCCTCCGGCAGGCTTCCACAATCAAGACATGCACGTTGATTGCGATTGGGAGCCAGCAAACCCTCTGTGGGCGGTTGAAGATTGCCACCTCTTCCTCTACGGCGCTGACCCCTATCCAGAAATGGTTGAAGGTGATTCTGGAACTTTTTACAAAGGCACACAAATCTTCTATGTCCCGCTCGGCTTCGAATCCTGGAACCCAACTGCGACCGATGAACAACAAAACGACAGCCGCCAAATCCTTCGCTGGGGCGGATACACTCCAAAACCAGAAACAACCTGCGGTGGCTCGATTTTCAACCACGATAACGTGTTCCATATCCATCCAATCACCGGTCAAAAACTCCTCTACATTTCCTATTGGGATGCTGGACTAAGAATTGTTGATGTTACAAACCCGCCAGAAGTTCCTGACCCTGAAGGCATCACTTGGCCTCAAGACAACGAGGTTGGACGATGGCTTGGATGCCCGAGCGCTGACGATGGCTGGTACGGCCCTGATGGTGGCGGACATGCAAACATGTCTTCCGAAGAGTGGGGCGGTAGCAGCGGTGCATTGAACGGCAACGGCTGGATTCACTATGCGGTGCCATACGACCACCTGCTTTGCAACGGAGCCAAGGACACTGACCCAATGGAAACATGGGACGCCGAGTGTGGAACAGGTCCAAACGATGCCGAATTTGGAATCAACTGGCGCCACTTAACCATGATTGCTCCAGAATACGGGACCAACACCAACCACACAGGTTACATTTGGACCATTGATACCACTGACCCTGCAAAACCGTTCTTGATGAGCAAATGGAAGCTTCCGGGTTCAAGCATTCTGCCTG
Source organism: Methanobacteriota archaeon (assembly GCA_018701175.1). GTDB lineage: Archaea > Thermoplasmatota > Poseidoniia > Poseidoniales > Poseidoniaceae > MGIIa-L1. The sequence continues at coordinate 1,403 of JABIWF010000016.1, read as the reverse complement.
ATGGAACTGAACACCCCCACCACTACATCCCAGGCGGTTACATCTACAGCCCTCACAACGGTGACACAGGTACCAACGGCAACGTCTACTGGACGCACTACCACGCAGGCAACTGGGTGACCGACCACAGCGACATCTGGCAAGACCTCGTGTGGGTTGACGGCGTTCCGGCACCAGAAATCGGCTATCCTGCCATCGCACAAATGTCTGAAACGAAGACCATGGGCTACTTCCTACCGTCGGGTCCAACTTGGATGGAAGACCCCAAGGGAACCCTTGGCTACGACATGGCTGATTGTTGGGCTTCTTGTATGATTCCGTTTGATTGGGGATTACAATACGACCCACGCGGATATTTGTTCATCTCAGAAATGGTCTCTGGTGTCTATGTGGTTCAAATGGACGAGGACAAGAATCCTAACTTTGTCTATCCTCCACTCTATCCAAGCACTGAAGATTGAACAATATCCTCAACCGACCTTGTTCATCCATCAAATAACCTTTTGAGAAGTATCAGAAACGAGCGAATGTGCAAACATCACACACCTTGCTTGCAAGGTCGATTCATTGGAGTTTTATTGTCCTCTATCTCTATGGGCTATCCAAACAGATTGGTGAATTGGATGAACTTCAAGACAATGGACTCCTTCTGTTTGAGATTCTCTTTGCTACCGTTTTCCTCGTCATCGTGATCTTCGATATTCTTACATGAGCCGCTTCAAGACCTTCCTGGGGGCTCGAGAACCGGTTCATATCGTCCATTATTACTTGGCTCGTTCACTTCACAAAGCAATGTACGTGGTCTTCATTTTACTTCCACTCAGCGGTTTGTTGATTGCTGCGTTGTACACGAAAGGATACCAGAGCGAGGATGAGTTGTTGATGGAAGCTGCGCTTGGCCTCCATTCGTTTGCCGCCCAGGCGAGCACAGCCCTCATATTGGCCCATATTGGCGCTGCTGTTTATTCTCGAATCAAAGGCGAAGGCGTTTGGTCTTCCATGGTTCCTATCTTGAAAGAAAACAAACCGTCTGAGAATGAGAAGGTCAAGAAGATCGCTGCTGTTGAAGAGCAATTTTATAATAAAGTCCAATCTCTTTTTTCCCGTGTAAACAAATGAGTAACCCCTTGGGCTATGCTAAATCGAGCATACACTGGGCTTTCCCTTGCAACCGCCAGTGGTTGTAACGGTAGCGAACAAACAGACCCACTGCAACCCCTTCCAATCGTTTTTGCGAGTTGGATGGGTAATCGGATACCCCCATGCAACCTATCCAAATTGATTGGTTGATGGTTCAAACTGGGCAATTTTTCCACCCTTCAAACCAATCAATCTGTTGAATGGGTTGGACGCTCAGGCCCATTGTAATATATGGCGATCAATTGATTGGTTGATGCAACCGC
>JABIWF010000020.1 GCA_018701175.1 Methanobacteriota archaeon | reverse complement strand
ATGTCTGCCAATGCAGTGGTGAAGCATTCAAGGAATTCCGAGTTTCCAAAACAGAATGCCCGTGTAGAGTCAATACCGTTGAATTGAACATGGAATTATGGACAAAGATGCTCGATGGAACCTTCGTCCCTGGTGATGCTGTCGTACGTGTAAAAACAGCAATGGATTTGAAGAATCCTGCACTTCGAGACTGGCCTGCACTTCGTATTCAAAACACTTCTGAACACCCACACCCACGCCCTGAGATTGGTTCTAAGTACCGGGTATGGCCGCTACTTGACTTCCAAAGTGCAGTTGAAGACCATCTTCAAGGCGTGACCCACATCATCCGTGGAAAAGACCTCATGGATTCTACACGAAAACAGACCCTACTTTACGCACATTTCGGCTGGACCTACCCAGAAACCATGTATTGGGGTCGCGTCAAGGTTCACGAATGGGGAGGATTCTCAACATCACAGATGAGACGAGACATCGAAGCTGGACTGTTCTCAGGCTGGGATGACTTACGATTACCGACACTAACAGGTTTGAGAAACAGAGGCATCACTGCTGAAGCACTTCGTAACTTCTGGGTAGAATTAGGCGTCACTCAAAAGGACATTTCAGTGCCCCTGTCGACACTATACTCTCACAATACCAAGAGTATCGATGATGATGCTCCAAGGCTCGCCTTTGTTCGAAACCCGAAAGAACTCGAACTGGTCGGTGAACACGAAGATTCGATAGATGTGGATGTCCACCCGAACCAACCGAAACTCGGCGCTCGCAAGTTTGACCTAACCGGAAAGACCGTATGGGCAGAAGAGGAAGATATTGAGAAAGCAGAAATCCGATTGAAAGGGTTTGCCAACGTTGAGGTTTCAGGGAAAATAGCAACTGTAGGCTCAATTGAACGAAATGATCGTCGCCCAATCGTTCACTGGCTAAGTGCATCCAATGCCATCGATGCCACACTTCTAGTCGCAGAAGATGATGAGATTGTTCGACTTCGTGGCAAAATGGAAAAACACAACTATCCGGAAGGCACTATGTTACAGATCGAAAGAATCGGGTACGCCAAGGTGGTCGACGCTACGACGCTCGTCTTCACTCATTCTTGACCAACGGGTAAGAATATAATTCCCGAACGCCACCATTACATAGTGGCGAGCATGGTAAAGACGGTAGCAGATTTAGACCTTGGCGATGAACACATGACCATTGGCATCGATGACAGCATTGCTGAAGCATCTGGCCGCTTGCTAACAATGACTGGCGGCATACTTGTGGTACTCGATGGAGACTCCAAGACCAAGGGCGTCATCGGACACCGCCAATTTCTCAAAGCACTCTCTGAGAACGTAGACTCAACCAGTTCGAAATGCTCCGAATGGATGGAAATGGATTTCCTAGAAGTTCAGCTGAGCGATACGCTCAAATCTGTCCTCAATGATGTCCAAAAGCGTGCACCGCAAGCCGTTGTGGCTGTAGATGCGAACGGTGAATTTGCGGGATACTTCTCACCCAACGATTACCAAGAGGCAAGTGAACTGGTATCATCACTCAAGAGTTTGAATCTTTGATCAAGCTTCAATCCGAATCACACGCTGGCATCCAACGCATGCAAATCGAAGCGGACGTTCTTGACTTTCCACTGGATTAGGCGTCGAACACGCTGGACAATTTATTACTGGCGTGGTGATTTTAATTGCTTGTTCAATAAGTTGGCTGCGTTTCCGAGGACTCGTAACTGCTGTTACCCACCAAATGACGACGACAGTCACTGCTGATCCTCCAACAAATACGGACGGATAGGCAAGCCAATGAATAATCCCGACCAAAGGCATGAGAATCAACTCGAGAAGGAGAATTCCTCTACGCCGACTACGCGAGAATGCGAGGGCAAACATGAAACCAAGTAAAAGGGCAAACAATGTTAGTACGGTCAAAACTCCTGGCGATGTCACAAGTGAATTGGAAGGCGTAATTTTGAAAGCAAAGTAATCATCAACAGCGATATTCGACCCCTCAAGGGTAAGTGTTTCACCCCACGGCATTCGAAGATGCCGATAGGTGACAGAGTCTGACGACACAACCTTGGGGAAGGTGAACGAAGTCATGCCAGAGGATTTACCAACTAAGGAGAGAGAAACTTCACCCCATAATGGAGTTGGTTGAGCAGTGATAAAGCCACCAATGAGTTCGATTCGTTCACCTTCATCCGGACCATCGTCACCATCAAACAGCATTACTGTCTTGACAATGAGGGTAACAGGATGATTGACGACTTGCGATTCACCGTTCAGTTCGACATCGATGTCCCGGCTAAGAAATTGATTAATATTGCCTCCAAGTAGTTCTTCAACCTCTAGACCCAATCCGACGCTCAGGTAGTAAGAAAGAAGCCCGGATGAACCCGAAGCGCTCAGCAACTGTCGTTCCATTTCCATGACCTCAATTTGTTCGATGTTACGGCTAACACGTTCATCGTCACCCACGCTACCAGCGTCAAAACTCTTCAGAACTGGCGAAAGTGTAGTCACTTCATCGCCAATGTGGTCCATTCCCCACCGCATCCAAAATGCCATTTCCCCACCGACTTCAATTCGGGTGGTCCGGTCCAGTTGAAGAAGGCCTTCGGAGTTCTTACCAAGGGAGAACGTTCCTGATACTGAAATGGGGCTTCCATCCCCGTTTGACTTGAGGGGTTCATCCGGTGGATAGTATGTCCCTGTACCACCGCTGGTGTCGAAGGTTTCGATTTCAAATGTTGTTGAGCCTGAAAGTGATTGCCCGCCGGATTCGATGGTGAGACGCGCCTCCACGCTAACGGTTTCTGTACCACCCTTGGCGCCTTGCCAAGTCCAAGTGACTCGTACAGCACCATCAGCACCGGTCTCAATTGGGTCGCCAGAGAGTTCTGTCCCAGCAACGAATATTCGCAGCGAGTCAGACTTTGATAACAAATCCATCCCCCAATTTGAATCAATCAATACTGAAAAGTAAACATCTGAACCTTCAACCTCAGGCTCCAATAATGTAAGATCAAAGAGTGGTATCTCAGCCTCAACATGGGAGTCAGCATCCTCCGAACCCCATAGGAACTCAAGTTGTGCATCACCAGTTGGGATCGTGAAAACAAGTGAACGGGCGGTGAGTGAGAGTTCAATTGCCCCCATATCGGAGATTGAGGTGGCGTCTACTTCAATGTCAAAGGTAAGCGTACCCGTACCTTGTGCTAACACTGAACTTCCGGGCTCAGTCGAAGCACTGAATGTTTGGCTACCAATTTTTAGAGAGGCTGTTGCGTTAATTTGGGCGCTCGCCGCATTGGTTAATTCGTATTCGATGGAGACCTTCCATGTGTTTGCTGAAACTGTCCCTGGCCAAACATTCGGGAGAACCCATTTCCCAACTGACTCTTCCGAAGTAACGGAACCTGCTATCGTGGCGGAAGAAGACGTATCGGCAGAAAGATCCTGAGAAAACGGAGACAATGTTCCGGCAGATGCGGAGCCAAGTAGATACAAGTCAACAGCCGCAGTATCGCAGCATACGAGGGTGTCTTCAGCTGACGCATCACCGATATAATTGACAGAAAATGGTGCAGCCATTGATGCCAAAAAAATCAGCATAATCAACAACGGGCGTGCAGACATAACTTCACCGGGTACAACGGCAGCGCGCATGGCACATAAGAGAAGCGCCTTTCAGTGAACAAACAGCGTCAAAGTGCCTTCTCGAGAAGGGCTCCCAATTCCTTCTCAAACAGAGAAACAACTGCCTCGCCAACTTCACCCTGCAAATCATCAGGCAACAAGCGTAGTCCGAGTCTGGTCGCAGCACGTGTAGCCTTGAGTTCGGCATAGACGGTTCGCGCCTTGGTATGGAAATAGTAAGCGACTGCTTCTTTAATTTCGGCCTTCAATTCAGGATCCTCATCCACTTTACTGCGGATGTGTGTCTTGAGTTCGTCTTTCACCAAATCACGGAATGCTTCGATGACGAGGTCTTCAGTCGACATTAAATCTTGAACTTGGTCTCGAATACTACCTGTGAGCAATCGTTCAATGGCCATGTACAGCCCAGTTCGTTCTTTGGTTTCAACCCGTCGATGACGAGATTCAAATTAAAAGACCTGATTTGAGGAAGTTGTCAGCGACTTTGGAAGCATGTACCTTCGCTTTACTCGCCTCATTAGGCCATGACTGCTCTGCCAAGTGAACTTGACTCATGACATCGACATCTGAAGCACCCAACATCAATCGATGCCAAACCAGTTCCTCCAAACGGGGTGTTGAAAGAATAGGGTTTCGAAGTGCAGGCATAAGGAGTTCACTTAGTGCCCCTGAACGGGCTTCGGCATCCATTTTCGACCAACCCTTACGGAGACGAGAAAGCATTCTCTCCGAAAGGTCAGGAATCATTCCAGTTGCAGGTGTCGGCACTTCAGGCAAAGGGACGACTCTGAATGCTCCTTCAGCGCGTAAATGATCACGAATAGTTGTGTGAATAGGATCAAATGTGGTATCAAGTGCTTCGCGAAGCCAGAGGCCAGTTGATGCAAATGGACGGATAAGACGTGTTTTTTGTCCGTTCGGTGACAAAGCAGCCGCTATTGCCGCACACTGAGCAACGGTGTCCAATGCACCCCTACGCTCAGACTGATTCGAACCCAAACGTACGGTAACCGAAAGTGGAGTGATGTGTATAAACTCTGTTAGTGGAAGATCCTCAATCGCCCATGTATCTTCGAATGGATCAATGAAAATGAGGAGTCCGTCGAGTGATGATTGAGGTTCTTGGCGTTCATCTCGTGGAATGTGTTGGTGTGGGGGCAAAAACCGTCGCCTATACGAGACACCAGTATCCAAGAATGCAGATTCGAGTGTAGTTAGAGAGAGCAAACCCTGTAGGTCTGCTGGCGCATGAATATGCACCATCTCAGCCTCATGGATTTTTTGAACAAGACCTTCAATGTGCGATTGAATGTCGTGGAACGGGGCTGTTTGAAGCAAGTCGTTCATGTTCGCACCCTTTGAACCGAGAAGGTGAACGTTGATGAAGTCTCACATCAAATGTGAACAGCGTTGTGAATCACTCGACCATGAGGCGGAGTTCTTCTCGCTTGTATCGCCAATCAGATGGCAAACGGCCTTCAGACTTGTAGTAGTTTGAAAGTCGGCGAATCTTTGCTTCAGTAATTTCAAGAGAACGCTTGTTATGCAAATCTTTGTGATTTCCGCTGCCAAGATGGTTGATGATTCCGACAGCTTGTCGCATCAAGTTCATCAAATCTTCAGGATATGTGCCACCGATGTTACTCTCTGCGAGAACTGCACCGATTCTCTTACCGAGAACGAGCCGAGCGTTAGGAACTGCATGTTGGTCACGTAGAATTGTGCCGATGACTGCTGAGGAATGTCCATCCTTGCCGAGGTCGATTACAAGTTGCTTTACCGCCGCAGCATCCGTGTTTGACCACTCTGGTGCTTCGCTGACATAGGGCTTACTCGACCCACTCTTTCCTTTGCGTGATTTATACATCCGTGCCATAAGGACAACTCCAAGGAAAAAGCCGACTTGTCACCCCTTCTTAACCGCTCCGCTTCAATCAAGCGCTAATCTCATCGTCTTAACGCAGGATTGCGAGGTGAAAGATGGTTGAATTCACAGTCGTTGGTGAGATTTAGCTAAGCGTCCCGGAGTGTTGGGCCATTCCCAAGCTGGTGCATGGGCACGAGCCAGTCCGATCACTGTACCGTTTTGGTATACCAAGACATCACTTCCTGCACGAATTGATTTGTCAAATGATTCGACGAGTACTCCGAAGATGTCGCCTTTCCATGCGACATCTGGCCGAAGGTGTACGGCTGGTAGCGAGTTGAGCTCATCCAATGTTGGAATTACTGCCTTTGGCAGAGAAAAACCACTCCGGTCTATGGACCAAAGAGCCATTTGGTTTTTATCTCGCTCAAGTCGATAGCGAGGAGGCTTTCCACGTACTTTCATGCCGGCTAGCCAATCATCATTGTTCATTTGCTTACGAGAAATGCTTGCAAAATTGTCCAATAAAATCTTCTCAGTCTTACGTCCACGGGCGCTAAAGGTATCAACGGCAGAACGAACTGCTTCAGAGAGACGCTCTAATGCATCGTGTGAGCCTGCAGAATCACCTTGACGAGTATCGACAACCTCAACAGAAGGGTGTTCAAAATTGATGCCAGAATGATTGATTATTCTCTTGTACTCTTGTCGGTCAACCAATACTCGGAACATGCGTTGAATCCTTGCAAGTTCATCACCTGTCCAGTCGCCAGTAACTGGAACATCATAATGCCCAGCAGGCCATACCTCTTCGAGATCACGAGGAACAAGCCCAAGAGGTGATGTGACCATTACTTCGTGGCATGCACTTGTTCCAATTGCACGAATGAAGCGACCATGGGATTTGGAAAGACGATATGGCTTTCGAGCGGAACACGGCAGTAAAACCAAAATGGTGTCCAAGCCAAGAGGAGCGGAGTATTCCGTGGTCATGTAGGATTCCCAGTCTGTAATCAATGGGTCGGTTTGAACGGAAATTGAATGGCATGGGAATTTGAAATCAGCAGCCACATGCGACGAGAGCAGTCCGGGGATGTTCTGGCACAAGAGGTCATGACGACGCAAATGCTCAACCAGTCTTGGGCTGGTAAGGGATTGACGGTCTGCAAGAGACCGCATCTGGTCTGAGGCCAGTGCACCTCGAACTGATGCGATAGCGTTGCTCCAATGGGAGATTTGTTGTTTCATGTCAGCAGATTCGCCCATTGAGTCAACGAGATGTCGAGGGCCTTGCTCGGTCAATAAGACTCCAGCAGCGGCTGCTTGACGTGAGCGAGAGAGGTCAAACAAATCAACGCCGAACCAGACAAGTACGGCCAAATTATCGGGCCCGCCCAATCCAGGAGTCCACAAAAGAGCACCCGGGAACTGTTGCTTTAAAATCGAGATTGCCTCTACCAGCCGGCCTGGCTGTGCAGCAAGTTGTACTGCGTCAACAAGCACGACAACATCCGGTTTGAGTTCAGGATCTGTGAGGCTTGCATCGTGATTGAGCCGCTGCCAAGAAACAGGCAAAACTTGAGCAGTGTCAGCTGCCTCACCTGCATCTGCTTCGTCGAGAGAGGGAGGGAGTACGTGCCCAATTGAAACACTCCATGAAGGGGAGTTCCTCGAAAAGTCTGGCGGAGACAGTGGCAGTCGAGATTCAAAATGAAGTGTCGCCGGTATCGCATCATCGGTCGAAGAGCGGAATGGAGCAATATGAGTCGCCACGTCAGGATCACCGTCAAGTAAAACCAGGGCTGGTGTCGACGACAGCGGGCTCTTGCGGTCGCCTAAAGCCCACTGACGAGCAAAGCGGTAACGTGCTGTAACGGTTCGACCGAGACCATCATCCATGGTTGGGCCAAAAGCCATTGCTTCTTCAAGCATTGGACACAAAGGAGGGCCTAAGTTCAAAGAGCGTACTTCACAGGGACACATATGGACGGCAACATGTCACTACGTCGGATGAGCGCAGGTGTGTTCATGGCATGCCTACTCTGCATCCTTGCATTGATTCCAGTACCCTTCGTTGCAGCAGAAAATGAAACTGGAAACACCATCCATACGGATGGGCGTATAGCAGGCTATTTATCAAACGGAGTCGATAATCACTCGCGTCAATGGACCATTGAAGAAGGCCAGTGGACCAGCCTTGTCCTTGAATGCCAGCAATGCACCGCAGAAATCGACCTGGCTGGAACGAACTACCAAACTGAAGATACCCTTACTGTTCAAGCCACTGTAAATGGCACTGTTACCCTCAACATCAATTCACCTCTTGAGGAAAATGTGTACTATTCTATAATCGAATCCATCGATGAATCCTTCCCTACGGTACGTCCATCCCCCTCTGAAGCAATCGTGTCTCGAACAATTGAGCACTGCTCGAACATCAACGAATGTATTCAACCAACGAAAGGGCATCTCAACGGTGTACCGAACGGAGAATATTCATCCTCCGATTTTACTACGGGAATCAATGAGCTCGCAGGTTCAGAGTATGTAGCGTTCAGCGTGGAGGCAGGAGACACACTTGAACTTCAAGGAATGCATGCTACCAATGACCTCAAGATTTCAATCTACTTTCAAGGAAATTTGACTGAAACTTTGTACGATGACGAATTGATTCATGCTCAAGGAATAAGTGCGTCAATACACGGTGAAAGTGGCCTTTGGTTCTTCGAAGATTCAGGTCGAGTTGTGGTAAAGATAGAAACAAGTGTCCCTCATACT
>JABIWF010000017.1 GCA_018701175.1 Methanobacteriota archaeon | reverse complement strand
GTGAAAACATGGTGATATTCCAAAACACCAGCAGTGAGATTGCGTGAATGCGCATGATTGGGAAGAGTCGCCAAACTTGCATTGCAAAAATACCCCAGCAAATCAACGAGAGAAGCATCTGAAAGAATGCGACTCCAACGACTGAGGTCAGCCCATCATAGCCGGTCTGGACTGGATCTCCCCCTGAGAGGAGTTCTGGAGATATTGCACCTAACAAGAACCCGGCTAAGCCAAGAGCGAGCGTAATCCAGTACTCACTGTTCCATTCCCTTACTGCCAATTTTGTCTGAAATCGAATTTCAGATTGTATCTTGTCAATTGGCTTTGCCATGGGGTGGATTCCCGAAAAAGCAATGATTGGGCTGATGTCAATCAACCGAAACGGTAGAACATCATGGACTTCATCCGCTTCATCCAGAAGTGCGACCTCTTCGCCCATGTTCCACCGTAGCCGCTCCACCTTTGAGTCCTTTCGCTTTACTTCCCTCAAAACTAAAGTTGCGAAGGGTGAGCATTAAACGCCAATGGTAGGTGGGCGGGTTACAAGCCGAGATCGCATAGCCTGGTATTGCGCGCGACTGGAAATCGCGTGTCCTTGTGGCACGAGAGTTCAAATCTCTCTCTCGGCGCCTTTTCGTACACTTTCGATCGTATTGCATATGCTTTGAAATCCGCTTTTCACCGTGTCGTACTTGCAATCTTTGTAACTCAAAGATAGGATGGTATTGGAGAGCCACCGGCGAGAATTGAACTCGCGACCTCCTCATTACCAATGAGGTGCTATACCGCTAAGCCACGGTGGCAGTAAAGACGGCGACCAACCAGTGTAATATAATCGCTTCGCGTCTAGTTATTGTCGAATAAATGTACCTTTTAAGATTGCCAATTCCTCAAAGGCTATAAGGTGATTTTGATAAATCGGTAATTGGAGAAGGCAACTTTTCTGGATGGGATATTATGGAGCGAGAGCTAGAAACAAAAACGGAGATGCGGCAACGAGTTCGTGATCTTCAAAACCAAGTTGATGAATTGAAAGACCTTGTGAACACTTTGTTGAGTGTCATTTGCGAAGAACCCGATGGAGTTCACAGCGGTGCTGCACCGACCATTCCTGGTCAACCGGCGCACAATTACTGCATGTGATTATCCTTTGATAACTGCTAACGGATTAAGCCGTACGACCGGCCGTGCCAAGCCAGCTTTTTGTGTCAGTTCGATGACGTCATCAACATTCTTGTAAGCCTCAGGTGCTTCTTCAGAAAGGACATTTGGGGTCGAAGCGTGAACACGTATTCCGCGTCCTTCGAGTTCATGCTTCAGCGCTTTTCCATCGATTGTCTTTTTTGCTTTTGTGCGAGATAGTGCTCTTCCAGCGCCGTGGCATGACGAGCCAAACGCCATGTTTTGCCCACTTTTGGGGCCTGCCATTACCCACGAACCAGTCCCCATATCACCCGGAATCAATACTGGCTGACCACTTTGGCGGTGGTGTTTTCCGATTTCTGGGCTATCGCCGCTAAATGCACGTGTCGCTCCTTTGCGATGGACACAGCAAGTACACGGTTTCCCGTCGATTTCATGAACTTCAACTTTCGCTATGTTGTGAGCAACATCATAGAGAGTTCGTGCCTCGCCATCAACGCCAAGTTCCAGTTTGAGAACTTCTCTCAGTCGGTGGGCGAGTGCACTTCTATTGGCGAATGCAAAGTTCGCTGCAGCATTCATGGCATCAAAGTAAGATTTCCCTTCTTTTGAATGAAAGGGTGCTGCGGCGAGTTGTCTGTCAGCAATTTCATATCCCCATTCCTCATTAAACCAACCTTGTTCATGCTGGCGGTAGCGGCGTTCGAGGAGCCGTACATGGTCGCTGCAGACTTGATGTCCAAGACCACGAGACCCGGAGTGAATCATTGCAACCAGTTGGCCGTCGTACAAACCCCATTCTTCAGCAGTTGCCGAATCAACGGTTTTGCCAACGGTTTGCAGTTCAAGAAAATGGTTTCCACTACCGAGAGTTCCTAGAGCACGCAGACCACGTTCTTTGGCTCGTGTTGAAAGTTCAGCATCTAGGGTTTCGAGTTGTCCACCGGATTCAAGGTGCCGAATATCCTCATCAAATCCAAACCCCAATTCCGCTGCAGCAGGGGCGCCCCCATGGATGAGTTGGTCGAGTTCGTTCATTGTGATCTTGAGTCCACCTTTTCCAGATGCTCCGGCCGGTACTCTGCCTGCGATTCTTCCAGCAAGTTTCTTCAGGTTTGGAATATCTTGGGCAGTCGCGTCCAACGCTAGCATTCGTACTCCACAGTTGATGTCGAAACCAACCCCACCGGGCGAGATTGCTCCACCCATGTCTCCGTATTCAGTATCGGTCGCCACGACTCCACCTATCGGCAACCCGTAACCAAAATGCCAGTCAGCCATGCCCCATGCTTCCCCAACAATTCCTGGTAAACTTGCGGCATTGATGAGTTGTTCTGGGCCTCGGTCATCAGCGTGTAATTTCAGATGGTGTTCATCCGTAACCAGCCGTGCATCGACCTTCATTTTGCCATGGGCTTTGATTCGCATCGTACCGTCACCCAGTGAGGTGAGATGCTGACGCCAATCTTCGGACATGAATACGGGTTGAGATGTTCACCTTTGAGTATTGTTCTTTCTTTCACGGGGATTTGACCCATAGGTTTCAAGGTGTATTGCTCGGTCGGAGGTTTGTTCCCTTGGGGAGATGTGTTGTATGGGATTGCCACCGATTGATTTGGCCGTGTTCCATAGGGAGGGTTATGTCCGTAAACAGTGCCGAATAACCGACCTCTGGTTTTGGTCGACTGATGCAACTCGAGATACCTGCGGCGACACTTCCGAAGATGAATACACATTCATCGGTAAACCGCTTATTCAGGGCTTTGCAATGCGCGGTAAGGCGTTGAAGGATGCCATGCGTGAGGCTTTTCTGACTTTTTTTGAGCAGGTTGAGCACACCCGAATCGAACCATACCCTGTCTTAGCAAGGTGGAGGGATGACATTCATCTTACCATCGCTTCAATTGCGGATTTCCAGCCGCACGTTACGTCTGGTGATGTTGAACCGCCTGCAAATCCATTGACGATTTCTCAGCCGTGTATTCGACTCACTGATGTCGATGCAGTGGGTCGCTCAGGGCGTCACCTCACGACTTTTGAAATGATGGCTCATCACGCCTTTAACCGCCCGAACGACGGCAAATTGTACTATTGGATGGAGGAATGTGTTCAGTACTGCCACGATTTGATGACGTCCACATTCGGCATTCCTGCTGGTGAAATCACCTACGTCGAAAATCCATGGTGCGGTGGTGGAAATGCCGGTGCAGCAGTCGAAGTTATCGTCGGCGGACTCGAATTGGCGACATTGGTTTTCATGAATATGGAAGAACATCCCGACGGTGATATTGAACTCAAGGGAGACCGTTACCGTGAGATGCCATTGCAAATTATCGATACTGGGTACGGTCTTGAGCGATTCTGTTGGGCGGCTGCTGGTACGCCCACAATTTACGAGGCGATTTATCCTGAGACCGTGGCTTGGCTCAAAGAGTTATCCGGATTCTCGACCATCAGTTCACAATGGCCCGAACTCAACTTGGATGCCTTGCTCGGTGAGATGAGCCGCTTGAACGGGATCATGAACATCGAACCAGGTGTCGATGCTGTTGAACTTCGATCGATTTTCTTGCGCAGGCTCACCGAGCGTGGTATTTCTGTAACCTCGGAACAATTCACTGCAATCACTGAACCACTTGCCAAAATCTATGCGATCCCAGACCATCTGCATGCATTGTCCCACATGCTTGGAGACGGTTTGGTACCATCAAACTCCAAAGCCGGTTACTTGGCTCGTATGCTCGCTCGTAGGACATTGCGACTTCGAGATGACCTCGGTATTCAAGTCCCACTCGCAGAGTTGGCTCAACATCATATCGCTGTCAATCTTGATGGCCAATCGATGAAGCAGACACACGATGGACTGCTCGGCATTCTCGAACTTGAAGAAGACCGCTACGGTGAAATGATTCGTAAGGGCGGCAATGTCATTGTTACGCAATTGAAAGGCCTAGCGAAAGATGCAGATACTGTACCCGATGAAACATTGTTCCATCTCAACGATTCACATGGCTTAGCACCAGACATGGTAGTAGCACTGGGCCAAAATGCTGGATGGACGAATCTTCAAATCCGTACTGGTTTCGCTGCTGAAATGGCTGAACGGCATGCACTGATTGCGAAACAGGCTGCTCAAGCAGTTGAACAGAAACCGCTTGTCGAAACATCTCCTCAGTTGCCCACGACTGTTGCCTTGTATTACGAAGATGTCCAACAACGTGAATTTGATGCCAGCGTTCTTGCCGTTCTCCCACTCGTTGGTGAAGATGTACCTGAAGGTGTAACTCACGCAGTAATTCTCGACAAGTCATGTTTTTACCCCGAGGGGGGAGGCCAAGAAGGCGACTATGGTCTTCTTTCGACTGATTCAAAACATTTGGATGTACTCGACACACGCAAAGTGGGCGGTCACATTCTTCATTTGGTCTGCGGTACTTTTGAGACCGGTGATCTTGTGCACGGAAGCATTGACTGGAATCGTAGAAAACAACTCATGGACCATCACACTGCTGTCCACATTGTAGGTGGGGCTGCCCGCCGTGTTCTTGGTCCACACATTTACCAAGCAGGTGCGAACAAGTCGGTTGAATCTGGACGTTTGGACATCACCCACTTCAACCGTTTGACTCGTACCGATTTAGATGCTATTGAATCGATTGCAAACGAAGTACTCGGCCAAGTTCAACGGACAGAGAAAACCGAATTGAACCGAAAAGACGCTGATAAAAAGTACGGCTTTGATTTGTATCAGGGCGGTGCTCCGAAGGGGAACTCGATACGAATTCTGCGCATCGCAGATCACGACATCCAAGCATGCGGTGGCACGCATCACGACGAGCCAGGTCAAATTGGCTCGATTCGGATTGTTCGTTCAGCAGCGGTTCAAGACGGCGTAGAACGCTTGCACATTGTTGCCGGCCAGGCAGCGCTCAATTATGCTCGAAAACAGGACGAACTTCTTCGTAAGGCAAGCGATGTATATGGCATTCCAACAAACGACCTACCTAAAACCACCGAACGTTTCTATGCCGAATGGAAAGAGCAGCGCAAGACGATCGAACAGCTTGAAGCTGAAATCGTGCGACTTCGTACCGCCGGAGGCGGCTCTGATTCCTCGGAAATCGATGGGGTTCGGATTGTAATCATGGAAGTGTCTGGTGATTTGAAGAAGATGACGAAGATGCTCAAGGAATTGACACTTGATGGCAATCAACCCACACTGGCAGTTCTCGGTTCACGGGAAGGCGGTGGGAAGTTGATGATTGCCGTCACTGAAAGTACTGTTGCTAGTGAACGATATGATGCGGTTGCGCTCCTGAGAACCATTGCCCCCCACATCAAGGGCGGTGGTGGAGGTCGACCTACACTTGCTCAAGGTGGCGGTTCGTACCCTGAAGGTCTTGACGAAGCCCTTTCCGCTGCGCGAAGTGAAGTTGGCCTTTGACTAGAGCGTCTTCAAGGCCTCGATATCAAAATATGAAACTGCGACTTGGTATGCTTCATCTTTTGAAAACCACTTGACTTCTGCAATCTCCTCAGTCTGTAACTTGAGTTGTGACAGGTCTCCATTCCATGTTGAACGGTACGTGAACGAAACAAACGAGATGCCATCATCTGTGAAAATCTTCTGAGTTACGACTGGTTCGTGTGATTCAAGAGTAATCTCAAGTCCAATTTCCTCTAATGTTTCCCGAACACAACCTGTACTTGGATGCTCATCGTGGTCCATGTAGCCCCCTGGTAGTGTCCAGAATCCCCGAAAATGCCCTCGTTCTACTTTGCCGAGCAATACTTCTCCTGCATCGTTGCAAATCATAACTTTCGATACCAATCGATGAATTGACCTATAGATTGCTTCCCTTGCAACTGGATGGACTGCATTATCAGCAATCATTTCGTCTTTCCATGCCCATTTTTTTGGCCAATCAATTTTCGGATACCCCTTGATTACTCTGTAGGCCATGGTGCCGAAAACCACACGTGTCTCACGCAATTGCTTCCACTCGATGCCCATCGAATCAATCTCAGTTCGTGTAGGCAAGCGTAGTTGTTCGGAGATTTCTCTTCTTCCAGGAACAGGTTTCTGGGGGCCTTCACCTTTTTCATTGACCAAGAGCACCTTGCCGTCGTGTTCCAAGTGAACAGCTTCGACAGGATGCATGAGTGTGGGTTCTTGTCATCTTTCATGAATGCTCGTATGGCGGGTTGAACGGGTTGGGTATTCTTCAAGTACGACCTGTCTGTCGCTCAAACATGCACTTCGAGCAATTGAACAAAACTGGCTGGGCTCAGACATACCTCTTGGTTGACTCGACTTCAAAGAGCGCCGCAATCATTGACCCAGTCTACGACTTCATGGATGAATACCTTTCTGTGATTGAATCGAAGGGGGTAGTGCTCAAGTATGCCATTGCTACTCATACTCATGCAGACCACATTACTGCTTGTTATTCACTGCGTGAATCAACTGGGTGCGAATACGCAATGTGGAAGGATACACCCTGTCTTGGAGTATCTCACTATCTCAACGAAGAAGACGTCCTCATGGTTGGTTCGTTACCACTCAAGGTTCATCACGTTCCAGGGCATACCAACGACCATGTTCTGATTGAATCACCAACTCATCTCTTGACCGGTGATTTCCTTTTCACCGGCGAGGGTGGTGCCGGTCGTGATGATTTGCCGAGTGGTCGAGTTCATGCTCATTGGCTCTCTCTCAAACGCCTCGACTCACTCGACGGCAATCTTCTCGTATGCACCGGACACGAACCACCCGGCACTGAGATGAAATCGTTGGATTGGAACCGTGAACACAATCCCGTTCTCAACATGAATTCCTTTGAAGAGTATTCGGCTTGGCAAGAAAAGGTCACGGCAGGACTTGGCTCGGTTTCAAAAATTAAATCAGCGCTCCCCGCAAATCTTTTTGCAGAAATACCAGAAGAAATCCCTTGGATGAATTAGACGCATTGCATGCGAAGGCATTAGTAGAGGCGTTCATGCCCCACACCATGCACATCCGGTCGGCTCGCAGCCTCTTGGTCGTCTGTACACTTCAACTGCTTTTGATTGGCGTATCTGCTGCACCTTTAGCAGACAGCCTCAATCCATTGGGAGATTTTGAGCGTATGGATGCTTCACTTGAACATGAACTCAGCATTGTGTCCGATGACGAAACATTGTCAGTGATTTTCCAACTCAATTCACCAGTTGACTCTTCAGACCGTAACGATTTAACTGAGTTTGGTGCAGAAATTCTTGGTGACGCTCCCCTCATCGATGGCGGACTGATTGAAGCATCTGCCTCTCAAATACGTTCGATTAGCCAATGGGAACGAGTTGAATACCTTGAGTTGAACAGAGAACTGGAATTTTTCTACCTGCCAACAGAGTTTGGCGGTGACCCAACAGATGAACTTGGAATTTTGATGCATGAAACGACTCATGTCGTCAACGCTACAACTTCATGGCATCGAGCAATTATCAATACCGATGGAACCGTTGCGTATGATACCGACCTTGCGTTCACTGAATGGGACGGAGATGGAACTGCAATCGTCGACTTGGATACTGGAGTTGACGCCGGTCATCCCGATTATGACTATCTTCAACCATGGTCTGGTGAAAAGACGCTCTATTCTGCCAAATGGGACGGCGTCTGGACTGAAACCCGCAACTCCGATACATCTTCAGGTCACGGAACTCACGTCGGTGGGACAATTGCAGGGAACGGAGATGCTTCTGCAGGCCGCCGAGCTGGTGTTGCCAAAGGTGGGCAACTGGTCGCTCTTGGAACTGGAGATGGCGCTTCGATTTTCGCAGCAGAGCAAGGACTTGAATGGACCTATCAACACTCTATTCCCGGGCAAAATGAATACCACATTCGCGTCGTTTCCAATTCTTGGGGTACGGATGGCGATTATGACCCAAACGGCGCTGTAGCACAATTGACCGATATGCTCACGTATGACCACGGTGTTGCCGTTATCTTCGCAGCCTCAAATTCTGGTGGTAACGGCGGTGAGTGTGCTGGCGGCCTGAAGACCAATGTCTATGCGAATACCCCATCCGCCATTTCCGTCGCAGCCCTAACACACGATGGTTCTGCTGTGACCTCCTTTTCCTCACGTGGCTGTATGAATCAAATGCACACTTGGCCAGATGTAGGCGCACCCGGTCGAGATATTTGGGCCACTGCACCTCGTGGAACAGCAATCGATGCATCAACCAAATTACAGGGCGATTTGTACTATATGTCCATATCCGGTACCAGCATGGCTACGCCTCACGTTGGCGGCATTGCAGGTCTGTTGCTCGATGCCGCACCGTCTTTGGGCGTTGCAGACTACCACCGTGACGACCACGACGAGGGTAACTCCTTGGTCGGTGGCGACGGTTCAGCAGCATACGGTCAGTTCGATGACTGGGATTCAGCAAACTATTCGCGAGTTCATGAACTCGAACTCATCCTCGAATTGACCGCTCGATACGATGGCATGGCAAACTCTTGTGAAGCCGGTAACGATGATGACGCATGCAACGATATCCCAACGGATTGTTATCTGAGTGCGACTGGTCGTTGTCACGATTGGCGTGTCGGCCACGGCCTTACCAATACCGACAAGGCTGTTGCGCTTGCTCGCACACTCCAACTGATGCGTGACCAGAACAACGACGGTATCGTGGACCATCCCGAATACACCGTTTGGGACGCTTACGACATCTACACCTCGCTCATGACGGTTGAGACGATCCCGGTCGACACCGACCGTGTGCGTCACGCTTGGAAGGGCGACTGGAATCACTTCAACAACGGAGCAAGTGGGGCTGTGTACTATACCGAAGATTCCCATTATGTTTGGATTCCAAACGGTACCAACAATTTGCTCGCGTATTTCACCCCAACCGAAGTCGATATTGAAACGGCTCAGGTTGGCAGTCTTCAAATGGAAATCGATCTTGCTGAAGACGGCTCGAACGATGCTCAGGGCGCAGGAACCCGTGTTGCAGATACCTGGATTTACGACCTCGACGTCGGCCCAGAGCACTGGAATGCTTGGGCACACTTCGACATCACCGGCCAAGCAGCAGCATTCCTTGGCTTGTTTGAGGACCCCGAATTCTTTGAGGCCAGTATCCCTTACACGGTCGATGTGGCCCTAACGCTTGACCTTTCGACGCCAGTTGACATTACGATACCTCAGCGTCCAGACTTTTATTCGGACCTTGACCCAACAACTCCATCTGATGCATGGGATGAATCCTACAAGGGCCAACTTACTTTCACCCGTGTGGCATACAACCAATCGGCTCTGATGGAAGAAATTCTTCCAAAGGAAACGTTATCTGACGATTCCGATGGCTTCTTTTCCGATTTAGGGAGTGTCCTCGCTGAACATTCTGGATTCGCAGCATTCATTGGATTGATTTTCCTCTTGTGCGGCCTAGGTGCTGGATACACACTCTACAATATGAACCCAAACCGAGACGGTGAAGACATCATCGATGCGGTCATTGAACACGAATCATAGAGGGTTTTCTGGGATTTTCCCTCGATGTTCACTGGATGGCAGTTCCTGCAGGTCTGCAAAACTTAGTTGTTCAATAGGTGCAACGCTTAATCCACTTAATCGCTCTTTCATCACCATTCGTACATGGAATTCGATTCGACCTTTTGAACGGGTCAAGTCGTACGACAGTGGGTTGAGCGTTTGGATGACTTGATTTCCGAATTCATCTCGTACTCGAGATCCGCGCCAAATTGAGTACCCCCATCGGAAAGCGATTCCAACAACGGCTGCCCCATACAGGAGCCCTAGTACCGTGACTGCGAAGAGTACTGCGTTACCGTCTCTTGCTTCGTCCAGTAAGTTTCGACCGATGAGGAACAGAAGACCGATTCCCACCAAGGGCTTGAGAATACTTTCGAGCCACTGGTCTACCGGTACGAGTCGGCCCTTTGATGGGTCAACAAAGACGAGGTCGGATTCAAAAGCTGCATTGAGCACTCCAAGCGCCCCAAGCAAAACGATGTACAGAAGCGACGAAAACAAGATTTCGATGCTCCACGAACCAATATTGAATGTCCAGTGGACAATCAACCATGCGAACAATCCGAGGAATGCTCCCTGCGGAACGTGATTGAAGTGAATGACGTGCTGAGAAAACTCGTTCATTTTGGCCTTGTCTTCAGATAAGCCCCTGTGTGGTTTTGGAATATGGATAATTTGCCAATGCATCATCCGTTCGATTGCCTTGAGGCCTTTGACGAGTACTTCTTTTCGTATGAATACATATTCAATGATCAGTAACACTGGGAGTCCTATGAGAATGACTGGCAAGGCCATTATGGCTGCCAATGGGAAAATAAGTATCGCTGGGAGCAGTAAAAAGTGTGAAACTGTGAGCGGATGGAACAAATCTGCTTCTATCAAACGTTGGTGGTTGGGCCGAATGTGGAGGCTTCGAGCTATGTCATCAAGCGTTGCCCGAAACGGAGCGACTTGTCGCCCCGCATCAATAATCTGCAATACTGTGTTTCTGTACTGCGAAGCCTCATGCCCAACACCGATGAAGAACCGCCAACCGATTCGCATTGGCAGTGCCATCAACAGGGGGATAGACAGCAGCCCAGCAGCCCAAATTAGTTCGTTGGTGTCAATGGTTGCCATCGTACTCATTTCGGCCAAACGCTACGAGTGCTTCAATCATAGGGTTCGGATGTTGTCCGAGGCATAGATTGATGTCCCTTACTCAGATTACCACGACCATGGCAAGAATTGCGGTGACCGACGGTATGGCTCAAGATGCAGTGGCACTGCTTGAGAAGGCAGGTCATGAAGTCGTCCTTCAGTTCATCGAGCACGATGATTTACTAACGGGTGCACTCAATGATTTTGACGCAATTATTGTGCGTAGTGCTACGAAACTGCCTCGGGAAGTGCTCGTTCAATCAGGCTCACGTTTGAAAGTCATTGGGCGTGCAGGCGTTGGCGTTGATAACATCGATATTGTCGCCGCTGCTGAATTGAACATCCCCGTGGTCAACGCGCCTCGGGCTTCAACTCAGTCGGTGATTGAACTTACCATTGGACACTTGCTGTCTTCTCTGCGACACATTCCTCGTGCTGACAGAAGCATGCGTCAAGATAAATGGGAGAAGAAGGCCATGAAGGGTACAGAACTCTTTGGAAAAGATCTGGGTTTGATTGGCTTCGGGCGTATTGCCCAAGGCGTAGGTTCAGTGGCCCAAATGCTTGGGATGGAAGTACACACGTACGACCCATACCTGCCTTCCAAGGTTGCTAAGGCCCAAAACACCACCTTGCACAGGAGCGTCGACACCTTGTTTCAGAATTGCACTCACATTTCGATTCACTGCAACTTCACCGATGAAACTCATCACCTCGTGAATGCAGAGCGTATGGCTTTGATGCCTGGGAAGTCACGCGATGGGATCCCCTGTGGCAACCACATTGTCAATTGTGCTCGTGGAGGGATTATCGATGAGACGGCATTACTCGCATCTTTGAAAACAGGACAAATTTCCTCTGCTGCTCTCGATGTCTTCGAACAGGAACCCGTTTCGAAGGGGAATGAATTGATTCAACACCCAAACTTCCACGGAACACCTCACATTGGTGCAGCCACACTCGAAGCCCAAGCACGTGTTGGCAAGGATATTGGATTGGCAATCATGGATGTGCTGAATGGAAAGGTTGCAGACACGACCGTCAATTCACATTTACTCAAGTAATACTTTCACCCGCTAGAGGCGTGTGGGTCATGTGAAACTTCGATGTCCTTACGCGCTAAATCCACGGCATGCGTCTCTCATACCGACAACATCAACAGTCCAGAAATCCCTTCACACAACCGCTTGAAGAACTTCCAGTCGAATTCCGTCCAAAAGAAAAATTAGTATTCTTAAGCCCTACTCTCGAGGTATTGTTCTGTGAGGAATACATCAACTTCAAGCACTGTGGGCAACGTTCTCTGGGTGTGTCAGGTGAGCAGATGCCGACGAGTGATACGGTCACTGAGCCTCGCGAGAGGATATTGGTTCACTGTGATCTCGATGCTTTTTTTGCTGCTGTAGAGATACTGCATCATTCACTTGACCCAGATAAGCCTCTGATTATTGGCTCCGATCCGCAAGCAGGTCGTGGTCGAGGGATTGTGTCAACATGTAATTATGCTGCACGAGCTTTTGGCATTCATTCTGCCATGCCCATTAGCGAGGCTTGGCGTCGATGTCCGGGTCACCCCTTTGGACCTGGACACTATATCCGTGGAAGCCGAGGTTTGTACAGCCGTGCATCACGACGTGTGATGGCGATTTTGCAGGAACCTGCAGAATTCTTTGAAAAGGCAAGCATTGATGAGGCGTATTTGGACGTGACCAGAGCAGTTGATGGTGACTGGGATGCCGCTTTCGCTCTCTGTCGAACACTTCAAAACTCCATTGAAGAGAAAGTTGGTCTGACGGCTTCTTTTGGCATCGCTCCGACAAGGATTTTAGCGAAAATGTCCAGTGAGGTCAACAAACCTAAGGGCATTTTTCGAATACTTCCAGACGAAATTGGTGATTTTTTTGAAGGTCGTTCACTGCGAGAAGTACCAGGTATTGGACCGAAAAGAGCAACTCAATTAGCAGAGTGGGGATTGGTTACCGTCGATGAAGCCTATGTGTTCGGTGAACTTGCTCTGGGGAGAATGGCCGGTGAACGCTTTGCCTCTTGGCTCACGCGTGTCGTTGATGGCACGACCAGTTCCGAAGTGAGTCCATTGCGCAGTAGGAAATCAGTCGGCAAGGAGCGTACTTTTTCTTCTGATCAAACCGATCATGAAGCAGTGCTTGATGTTCTGCGCGCACTCACTCAAGGTGTATTGGCTCGTTCTCGTGAAATGGGTGTGTCTGGGCGTTTGGCGGAAGTCAAGATACGTTATACTGGTTTTGAGACACATACTCACGGACGTTCAATCCCAGTGGCGATGGATGAACCTGAGGTGTTCTTGCGACTAGCAGAGAATCTTTTTGCGACAAATGTGCAGCATAACAGAGGCTTACGATTGGTTGGTTTCCGACTCGGGCAACTCGATATGCCACCGACTCGTCAAGCCATCCTCAAATGGGAAGAGGAATAATCATTCCAAATGATGCATGCGTGTAAGAATCGCTGTGAATTCAGAGAGTTCTTCTGGTATCACAAGACCTGAAATCGGTTGATTCAGTGAAATCCCCTGCTCTTTCTTTGTGCCCCATGTGTCACCATTGAATGTCTGGAGTAGATTTGAGAGGTTGCGAAGATGATCCCCCGCTTCTGTTCCAAGTGCAACAGATGCATCAGCAGTTTCAGGAAATGCATCGATATCGACGGCGGAGCGGTTGTACAATGTCTCTGAAATGTGGTGTGTGAAAAAAGGACAAACTGGTGTGAATGCAGACATAAAGTCACGAACGATTCGGTGCAATGTCCAGGCTGCAGACTTATCATCATCGTACAATCTTGACTTCACCATCTCAAGGTAGTGGCTGGGTAAGACGCCGGTTCCAAATGTCTTCAGAGCTTGTGTGGCAGTGTAAATATCGAGTTTTTCCCACGACTGTCGAACCGTGTTCATTGTAGAATCAAACTCCGCCAAAATCCACTGGTCTTCTACCGCAAGGTTTCCAGGGTTCGTATCGAGGTCTTCAGGAATTTCAAACTGTGACGCAAAGCGGGCGACGTTAAACAACTTGGTAAGGACGCCAAAGTATTTCTTTTCAATTTCTTCGGGGTTGATGTGGAAATCATCGCCGACTTGAGCATCACATGCTTTCCAGAGACGGAAACATTCACTACCAATCTTGTTGGCACGAAGGCTTACTGTCTTGTCAGGTCCTTTCACTTTCCAAGAGC
Source organism: Methanobacteriota archaeon (assembly GCA_018701175.1). Taxonomy (GTDB): domain Archaea; phylum Thermoplasmatota; class Poseidoniia; order Poseidoniales; family Poseidoniaceae; genus MGIIa-L1. Next base: position 3,001 of record JABIWF010000017.1, on the reverse strand, counting down.
CAGTTCGGCCGCCTGCCCCACATTCGAGTACGGAATCTGCATCGATACCATTGCCGAGAGATTTACTCATTTTACGACCCCAAGGATCCATTCCAAGTCCATCAATCCAAACATGTTTGAATCCAGGTTTGTCAAGTAACAAGTTTGATTTGAGGAGCGTGTAGTAAAGCCATGTCCGAACAATTTCCTTGCCCTGTGGCCTCAATGCAGTAGGGAATGCCTTTTCAAACACTTCAGGGTGGTTAAGATAGCCACTCACGAACAAGTTCGAGTTTGACGAATCCATCCAAGTGTCGAACACTTTTTCTTCACCAACAAGTTTTCCGAGTTCACTTTCCATGTCAGCAAATGTCCCAAGGAGTTCTCGTGTTGTGCGATCGAGAACTTGACTGTCTTGTGGTGGCCCTTCACGCCATGGTTGGACGTAAGTACCACTCGGTGGGACAATGATTTTCTCACCATTTTCGCTGTACCAAATTGGAATCTCGGTGTGATACCAACGCCGGCGTGATATCGGCCAGTCGATACTGATGTTGTCCATCCAATCTAAGAGAAACTGCTTGTTTCGAGGTGGGTGGAATTCAATATCCTCCAAGTGTTCACGAATGCGGTCTTGTGCATGGGTTTGTCGGACATACCACTCTTTGAGGAGAATAATCTCAACAGGGTTTTTCCCGCGTTCAGAGACTGGAATCTCTTGTTCTCGCTCAACGACATTCACGAGTTTTCCTTGTTCTTCAAGATAGTCGATGGCAGCATTTCGTGCATCGATTACTTTCATTCCAGCAAATGGACCTGCGATATCAGTCAACTTTCCATCCAAGTCAATAGCTTGGAATGGAGTGAGGCCAAGTTCTCGGAATACAGCAACGTCATTTTGGTCACCAAAGGAACAAACCATCAATACGCCGGAGCCAAAATCGGATTTGACTGAATTGTGGGTCATTATTTGTACGGAAGTTGAACGGCCATCTACGGGCATAGGGAGTTGAATTGTTTTGCCCACAAGATGAGTGTAACGTTCGTCCTCGGGGTGAACTGCAACAACGCCACAAGCGCAAATCAATTCTGGACGAGTAGTTGAGATCACTATTTCAGTGCCATCATCGCATGTCCACTTGATGTCGACTAGACGAGTTTTACGTGAGAGTCGCTCCACTTCTGCATCAGCAATCGTTGTTCCTTCGACAGGATCGTAGATGTTCGGGCGAAGATCTTCAATAATCGCTCCGTTCTTGAACAATTCAATGAAAATTGATTGTGTTACAGTTCTGTACTCTGGTGAGTCAGTCAGGTATTCACGCTCGTAATCGCATGAAAGACCTACACGTTTGGCAGTCTTTCTCATGGCTTGAGTGAATGTTTCGATGGTCTCTCGGCACATGTCGATGAATTCTGCACGGTCGTAGGTCTTCATCTTACGCTTGGTATTTTTTTCAACGGTGAATTCAATGTTAATTCCGTTTCTGTCCACGCCCCACGGGAAAAAGACTTCCTTACCAAGCAAACGTTGGGAGCGAGCAATCACATCTATCATCGAATACTGAGCAACAGCTCCGATGTGCCATGTCCCTGATGGGTAGGGTGGGGGCGTATCGATCACAAAAAGTTCCTTACCGCTGTCTGGCTTGAATGCGTACCTTCGTGCATAGACTTGCTGATCGACAGTGTGGGCTTCTTGAATTCTTTTTTCTAGGTCGATTGACCATCGCTTATCGTTTAGTACTGGGGATGGCATGTGCCTCACCTGGCCCCACACACATGAACGATGCGGGTCCAAACAGCGGTGTGACGATTCACCTTTGAAACCAACGCATGGAGTCAGAAGATAACTACCTCAATTTGCGAGCAAACAGCACATTTCATCGGTAAACATTTGAAGGCCCTCAACTCACCGTGTGTTAGAGGGGTCGAAGTGTCGCAAGAGCAGCCGCCGAAAAACCCCGCAGAGTCGGGTGCGAGTGCCCGTATCAAGGAAATGAGAGCCATTGGTTCTAAGCGACTTCAATCTGGGGCAGTCGACCTTACTGCACGAGTTAAAGAATTCAACACAAAAGAAGCCATTGATGCAGTTCTTGATGCCCCTGTGCGCCTCAAGCGAGAGTGGCAAAAGCATGGAGCAATTGGCGCAATCACTCGCTTTCCCCTCGCAACAGTCGTCCTGTTTTTGCTAATGACACTTTTCTTCGTAAGCCATTCAGGCTTCTATGATCGATACCTCACACAATTCGATGATGATCCAAATGAAACTGATTTGAACGTCAACGGCGACCTTGAGGTCTATCTCCCAGACGGGAGCAATGTAGGCAAATTACTCAAATTAGTCGAAGAAGATTGGACGACAAACGTGATGGTGGTCTACATCGAGCTTGGGGATCCGAGCCGTAACATTACCGATCAACGTATTCTACAAGAAATAAGTTATATCGAGAACCAGCTGAATCCATGCATTTCAGCATTTGAATGCACAGTTAATGGTGTTGCTGAAAACGATACGGTGATTTACATTTTGTCATTATCCACAGTGTTGAAGGAAGTAAACTCAAGTGCGCCTCGTATTCGAGAAGCGTTCATCACTGAACTTGGGCAACTTGGATGTGGATTGGGCCAAGATGATTGCCTGTCTGCGAATGCTGCTTCCGAACTTAACGATGCTCTCGCCCTTACAGATCAGCAATTTGGTGGAGGCTACGAAATTCCTTCTCAGACCACAATTAACCTTGTGATAGGTGAGATGTATGAGGAGAATGGTGACGCAACACCTGGCCTCGACAAACTCGCAAGAGATATCGCTGGTGGCAAAGATGGTGGTCCTGACGATATTCTTGACCGTGCAATCATGGCAGTGGCAGTATCGGATGAAATCTCTTCCAAGGAAGTCATCCGAAGCACAAATGAAAACATCACTCGAATCTCTTCACTTGAGCGCCCATGCTTGTTCAATGCTGACGGAAGTCCAGATTCTGCAGAAGGTATGTGCGTTTGGAACACTGGCGTAATG
>JABIWF010000036.1 GCA_018701175.1 Methanobacteriota archaeon | reverse complement strand
TTTACATGTATGAATAAGCGCTGACTTGATGAAGCCCCTTTGTATGGATTAATCCATGCAGATTGGACACATGACACAAGATGGCTCACACGCCTACTCCCTGAACATTCCTCAGTTTGGTCTTGGGGTCTTTTTGATGTCCGAACCGGATGAATGCAAATCCTCGGTTTTAGCAGCTCTCAAGGCGGGTTACACCCATATCGATACGGCAAGCATGTATGCCAACGAGCACGAAGTGGGTCAAGCACTCAAAGAAGCGGGGGTTGAGCGCTCTTCAGTGTTTATCACTACGAAGTTACGCCGTGGTCATGCAGTTGGCTACGAAGATACACTTGAGCACTGTAAGACCTCTCTTGAGTTGCTCGATACCGAGTACATTGACTTGTATCTGGTTCACGCTCCACCCGAAGACCCCGAACACCGTGCTCCAGTATGGAAGGCCATGGAACACTGCCTTGAGCAAGGATGGGTCAAAGCAATTGGCGTTTCAAATTACGGACCTGCTCACCTTGAGGCAATGAAGGAGTACGCCACCTACATGCCTTCGGTCAACCAAGTTGAATTCAATCCTTGGCTGCAACGACCGCACCTCAAACAAGCCACTGAAGACGCAGGTGCTAAACTCATGGCGTATTCACCGCTCGCTCGAGGGCACAAAGTCGACGACCCTGAATTGGGGGCTATTGCTGAACGCCTCGGTTGCACTCCTGCGCAAGTGGCCATCAAGTTCTGTTACGATGAAGGCTGCATTACCATTCCCAAGTCGAGCAATCCTTCTCGCATCATTGAAAACTTCGCATCGCTTGATGTTGATATCTCCAGTGAAATTGAAGCGATACGAGCACTTGAATGCAATTATGTTTCAGGTTGGGACCCGACAACTCAGCCCTGAGTTAAGCCAAAATACGGGCCATCGTATCCACATTCATGGCGAAAGTCAATCTTGAGGAAAAATTCAGCGCATTTTCTGACCACTGGTCACCGCGTGTTATCGCTGAAATGAACGATTACCAATTCAAGCTGGCCAAGATGGAAGGCGAGTTTGTGTGGCACAATCATGTCGATACCGATGAAGTATTCATCGTCGTCAAAGGCTCAATGTGCATTGAAATGGAGCACGAAACCGTTCGGCTGAATGAAGGCGAAATGTACGTCGTTCCCAAAGGCGTGATGCATAAACCGTATGCCGTAAAAGAATGCCATGTGCTGTTGGTTGAGCCTCGTGGTGTCGTGAATACCGGGGATGCAGAAGGGGAACTTACTGCAGAAAACGACGTCTGGATTTAGGCGTGCCAACACTCAAGACCGTGTGAGGAATGTAATGGCTATGTCGGAGACACTCATCGATGCCGACATTCGCAAAGCACGGACACTTCCGTCTCGATTTTACACCGAACCAATCGAATTTGAACGGCTCAAGACTGTTTTCAATGGATGGCAATTTGCTGCTCACACATCAGAACTGGAAACGCATACAATGCTCCCGCTTCCTCACATCCAAGACATTACTGGAGAGTCAGTCTTGCTTTTACGAGATCAAGAAACGCGCAGTCTTTCAAATGTATGCACACACCGCGGAATGCGTTTAGCACTTGAGCCCTGTGCCAAGAAAACGCTGCAGTGCCGCTACCATGGTCGCACCTTCAATCTCGACGGCACTTTCCGTCACATGCCGGAGTTTGAGCAGGCCATTGAATTCCCGAGTGATGAAGACAACCTCCATCAGTTTCCGCTCAAACAGTGGTTGGGCATGTACTTCACATCCCAGGAAGAAGTACCAGATTTACCGTGGGAAATGCTGGAAGAGCGATTGGGATTCGTTTCGCCTACCTCGTTCACGCACGACGCTCATCGTGATCGAGACCATACGATTGATGCCAATTGGTTGCTTTACGTCGACAATTATCTCGAAGGTTTTCACATACCCTATGTCCACCCAGAACTGAACCAGGCGCTCGATTATTCAGGCTATAGCACCGAGACCTTTGATGGCGGAGTGCTACAGATAGGCAAAGCCATGGAAGGCGATGTCAAGTTCGATTTACCACCGGGACATCCTGACGAAGGTCAAGACATTGCAGCGTATTACCTGTGGTTGTTCCCGAACATGATGTTCAATTTCTATCCTTGGGGGTTGTCGGTCAATGTGGTGATTCCCGTCTCGCACAAACAGTGCCGTGTGCTCTACCGTGGTTACGTCAGCGATGCAGAACTCGCCGGTCAAGGCGCTGGTTCAGTGCTCGATACGGTCGAAGAGCAAGATCAATGGGTGATTGAAGAGGTTCAGAAAGGCATGGCATCTAATGCTTATGATCGAGGAAGGTATTCACCTACCCGAGAGCAAGGTGTGCACCATTTCCATCGAAATCTAAGTCAGTTGTTTGTTGAAGAGTAGGGCAGTTGTATCCTACGTACGGTAAAAAAACGAGGCATCACCCTTCTTACCCTATAATCCGAATCCTTTTGCAAAGGACTATGTGTTGAACTCCAGTAT
>JABIWF010000123.1 GCA_018701175.1 Methanobacteriota archaeon | reverse complement strand
GTTCGAATTTTATAATCTCAACAGGACAAGCATCAGCTGCTTCAAGAATCATCTCACCGTAATCACTACCGAAAGAACCAGCCATGGAGGCTCCGCCGACGTTTCGGTCAAGAACGCCGTCCGTGCGGACCGCAGCAAGAATCTTCGATGAATCATCTGAAACCAAAAACACTTCAGGACAAATATCCTGGCAAGCGTCACATGTGATGCAATCTTCTTCAATCCACACCTTTGCTACGATGGTCATGCTCGTCACCCTCACTTACGCGTCGTAAGCAAATATTCCCACCATGGAGGGGCCTTTCAAGGTTCGCTTTTGTTCCCTTCGAAGAAGGGCGACAATTTCAACAAAAATAGTGTACGAAACATGACTACAAACAGTGAGCCGACATCACATCTGGAAGTCGCCCATGCCGCCCATATCTCCCATTCCGCCGTCCATTGAGACGCCCTTGGAAGAGATGACATCGTCGATTCTCAAAATCATGATTGCGGTTTCTGTAGCAGATTGAATCGCCTGTTCAACGACTCGCATTGGTTCAACAACATTGGCTTGCTTCATGTCAACTACGCCACCTTCGTAAACATTGATTCCGGCGTGCGACTGACCGTCTGCATGTGCCTTGCGAAGTTCAATGAGGGTTGTCACGGGGTCAAGTCCTGCGTTTTCAGCAAGTGTACGTGGAATGATTTCCAATGCTGAGGCAAAGGCTTCTATTGCCATCTGCTCACGGCCGCCGACGGTCTCTGCGTAGGTACGCAGATCTCGTGAGAGTGCTGCTAGAACACTACCTCCACCGGTCAAAACTGCACCGTCTTCCCAAGCAACTGAAACAACACCAACCGCATCATCGAAGGCGCGACGGATTTCATCAACCACGTGTTCAGTTCCACCACGAAGAAGAACTGAAACTGATTTCGCTTCGGGACATCCAGTGATGAACGTCATATCAGATTCACCAATTTTACGCTCTTCGACCTTTGCAGCATGGCCAAGGTCCTCGTCGGAGAGGTCGTCAATGTTGGTGACAATTCGGCCAGCAGTTGCCTTTGAGAGGGCTTCCATATCCGACTTCTTGGCGCGCCGAATAGCAAAGATGCCAGCTTTCGACATGTAATGCTGGGCAAGTTCGTCAATCCCTTTTTGGCAAATAAGTACGGTTGCACCAGAGGCTTGAATTTTCTCAACAAGTCCGCGGATGTAGTTTTCTTCCTCCTCAAGGAAAAGAGCGAGTTGATTTGGGTCTGTAATCTGAATCTTTGCATCGACTTCGGTCTTCTTCACTTCAATTGCAGAGTTAATGAGAGCAATTTTAGCATCAGAGATTGAACGAGGCATACCGGCGTGAACTCTTTCCTTATCCAGAAGGATTCCGTCAATGAGAGTTGAATCTTTAATCGAACCGCCTTGTCGCTTTTCGACTTTGATGTCGGAAAGGTCAACAATTCTCTCTTCGTCTTCGATGATTCCAACGGCGTTCACTGCACGAACGCAAATGTCAGCCATGAAACTCTTGACCGCACCAGCAGACTTGCCGGTAAGAGCGGTTTTCGCCACCTCCATCAAAACGGAATCTTGGTTCTCAGTTGAGATGCCATGGGCTTCAAGCAATTCAACCGCTTTCTCAGCAGCGAGCCGGAATCCTTCACAGATAACAGTAGGATGAACGTTCTGTTCAATGAGGTCTTCACTGCGCTTGAGAAGTTCTCCAGAGAGGACAACCGCGGAAGTCGTCCCGTCATAGCAATGCTGTTCCTGGGTTTTTGCGACTTCAATGATCATCTTGGCGGCAGGATGGTCGATATCCATTTCTTTGAGAATGGTTGCACCGTCGTTCGTGATGACGACATCACCCATTGAATCCACGAGCATCTTGTCCATGCCTTTCGGCCCGAGTGTAGATCGAACTGCATCAGCTACAGCCTTGGCTGCGGCAATGTTGTTTGATTGAGCGGTTCTACCGCGAGTTCGCTGTGTTCCATCCTTCAAAATGAAGATAGGTGCTTGTCCGTTTCCATACATGTGAACGTCTCCTTACAACTATGCCGAGGGCGAGTACGACTTGAACCCTACGCTTGGTTTTTAATCGAGAATTAAGCCTGCCCATTTTGCTCTAGCCACATTTGGCCGTAGACATTCCACTGTTCCATGGTCCATCCATCGGGCAAACCTGCAGCAGGAACTGGTGGAGCCGTTGAAGCAGTACTGAGTTGAGGCGATGGAGCCGTTGGAGCAGGAGCGATTGGAGGCGCTGCTGCAGGTGGAGCACCTGCTGGAGGGGAAATGGATGGCAGTGACTTTGGAGTATCGTATGCTGCACCAGCGACTGGAACTGTTGGTGCTGCGGCAACAGCGCCATAGGTTGCTTCGACGCTGCCTTCGTAACCTTCTTCGCCCCAGCCACCGTAATCGTCTTCTTCTTCCTCTTCGGTGAGGATGCGGAAGATTACTCCAACGCCGATGAGAAGAACAACAATGAAGCCAATCCAAGTGAGGATTGAACCAATGTCTACCCCATCAGAATCTCCGCTGGTACCGTCAGTGGAAAGGTCAGAACCGGTCTTGATCAACTGAAGTTGTAAAGTGGTGCTGGATGCATCACTTACAGTCTGAGATTCAGCCCATAGGGTAAGGTTGGTGAACAGAGAGTCGCTGCCGAGATTGTTGAGGGTGGTCGAAGAAACGGTGAAGATAACCGTAACTTGTCGTTCTTCTTCAACATCCAAGGAGAAGGTCCTGTCGCCGTTGGCAAGTTTGGATTGCACCCAGTTCGAAGAATCCCCACTGTCGAGGTTCATGGATACGGATTGTGCTGTCGTGTATTGGTTTCGAACGGTAACGGTCATTGACCAGGCATCGACAGGTTCTGCCTCATCGATGACGAGCATTTCCGTCGGGATAATCTTCAACCAATTTTGAGAACCAACAAGATAGGTTGCTGAACCTGAAGAACTGATGGTCGCATCATTGACGCTGGTTGCAATGACATTCAACACCAATTGTCCTTCAGTACCATCTTGGAAGGAAAAGCGAACCGAGACGTTGTAACTGCTCCCTGTAGGAATCTCTGGGGTCATTCCGTCAAAGAGATTCGTGAACTCGAGATTCATGCCGGTTGGCGAGTTCGAAGTCATCGTGAAGCGGTCGACATTGTTACCATCATTGAAAACTTCGAACTGCATGGTTTGAGCTGATTGACCCGGTATGTAGGATTGGTCGGCATCTTCGTCTGAAACTCGGACTGCTGCCGTGTCAAGAATGTCTACCGTAAGGGTAATTGAAGCCTTGACCGATGAATCATCAACACTCGTTGCTGTAACAGTTAGACTGTAGAGTTGAGGGGCCAATCCGATTGGCATTGGCAAATTCAATTGAATAATCGATGAACCGTCCCAAGCGTCCATAACAGCAGTTTGGCTGCTTGCCAAGTTTGCACCAAGTTGCCAGTTTTGTTGAGTTAACGAGAGGTCGTATTGCTCGTCATCGTTACCGGTGTTGTAGATGCTGATGTAGACTTTCTTTGCCACGCCATTCGCTGGCCCTGAAAGATCGGTGTTGTCTGTTTCCATTGAAACTTGACGAAGAACTGGCACCTCAATGTTGCGAGTAAGTACATCGTTACCAAACAATGCACCGCATGATGGGCAGGTTGCTCGTAGAGTGAAAGAAACAGTACCTGGATTTGCTTGGGTAGCTGCAGTGACGTTCAACTGAAGATTGACGCTCTCTCCACGGCCGACATAAACTGGATTGGAAACAGATGCACCAGTATCATTGACAAGGAGAGCAGACCAATCATCCTCGGAAAAAGTGGTAGCGAGATTGAATGAAGCATCTCTGTTTCCAGAGTTTTGCAGACGGAATGGGACCAAGCCCGACTGACCAGGGCCAAACGAGCCCGCTTGGAGACCAACGGTCGATGTGAGAGACACACCGAATTGTTCAGTAACGCCGACTGACGAGGAAATTCGCGCCTTCTCACCAGAGTTCTGCCCGGATGCATCCATAAACCACAGTTCCCAATTGAGTTGCTGAACATCAGCACCAGGAGGTATGGTGAGATTGACCCAGAGGTCGATAGAACCGCCACCTGGAATTGGAGGGATGAGTATGCTTGTGTCGTGGTCGTTGACCAATGTCGAATAGCCTGCGCCGTTCACGTATACTGCGTCTTGACGAATCATTGGGTTTGCAGGGTCCATCCATGTGAGATTTGAGATATTCGACTCCGAACGGATTGTTGCAGGTGCGTATCCGTTGTTGGTGACTGTACAATACAGGGTGAGTAGATCGCTTGGTGGGGCTGAATAACCGTTTTCAGGAGCATCGCAGTTGACACCCAAAGTATACTCTTGCACCTTACGAACTCCAAATTGAATCCAGTCATCAACATGGAATCCCTCAGTTGCTGTGCTGCTGTCGCTGCGAAGGACCATTCCCATCGAGAATGAGTTGCCACCAAGGAAAACGTTTTGATTTGTCACATACGGGTTTTGAAGATAAGTTACTTGAGGATCCCAACTGATACGAGTCCATTGGTCAGGAGCCTGGCTCGGGTTGCCTTGGGCAATATCGTAAACAATGGATTCGTTGATGTTTTGGCTACCAGAACCACGCCACATTTCAATCGAAACACTGTCGCCAGAGGCTACACTACCCCATGCTTGAATATGGATTTGCGTGGAAATGTAGTTTGATGCATAGAATACATTTCGACAAACCCAAATGCCGTAAACTTGAGACATTCCAGCGTCGAGTTGAGCGTTTGCACCGCAGTTGTTGCCATTGGTAGAGAAGAATGAATTGACGAGGCGGTCGTGCGCATTTGAAGGATAGTTGTTACCCGACTCAGCATTCCCCCAATGTTTTGAACCAACGGCCCCACCAGAAAGGTCGGTCCATGAGCCAAAGTCGTTTGCGTTGCCACCGTCAACTGGATAGCGGGCTGGAATAAATGTAGACGACTGAGTTGTTGTTCCATCGAAGGAATCTCGCATAATCGCTACTGGTACGGTCTTTTCCAATATGTCGTTTTCGTTACGGTCGTCACCGTTTGAGTCCTTGTCAAGCATGGCACGGAGAATAAGACCGCCGGAAAGGTCATTGGTCGTTGTATCGAGAATCGAATGTGCTGCAGTTGGGGTCCAGATGAACGTTTCCGAGTCACTTTGACCGCCGATAAGATCCCCTGAGGTCCAAGTGAATGTTTCCATCACATACCCGATTGGGTGGATGACCTGAATCATAGCGATACTGTCTTTGCCTGTGAAAGAACTGCC
>JABIWF010000050.1 GCA_018701175.1 Methanobacteriota archaeon | reverse complement strand
GTTGCAGACTCAATGTTTGGGATGGAAGATGAACCCGCAGGAATGTTCGAACTTATGTCTGAAGATGCACCGGTGCACGAGCCAGTGCAGAGTGTTCCGGTTACTCAACACTCGCTCTCCAACGAAGTGATTACCGAACTACTTGAGGTCCTCGTCAAGAAAGAACTTCATGCGCGAGCAGAGCGAGGAGATAATTGGTTAGCCAACTTACCTGCGGAAGCACGAGCAGAGATTGAAACTGCTAAGGTGATTAAGGAAAAAGAAGCATACCATCTCTCACTCATTATTGACATGGTAGGTACCGGTCAAGTCAGGCCATTTGCAACAGTACTCTCTACTGGAGACGGTGCCCTTCCAGTTAATCCGCCTTCACACCTCGCCCAATCATGGTATCCGCTCTACAATGCACTGCGTGAACTTTTGATGCAGGCGATGGACTCATTATCGAAACTCAACCTCGTTACGGGCAAAGCAACTGTCTAGTCATCGTGAAGAACGACGGATGATGAAATGTCAACCTCAGATAACATGTTGGAAACACTGCAGTACTTCTCGTGACTTTTCTCTACGAGTCGTTCGACTAATTTCCGAGGAACGTTTCCCTTCACATGATATTCAAGTTGAATTGAGGTAAATACGCGTGGAGCGGATTCTGCTCTCGTGCTGTCAATCTCGACCCATACTTCGCTGAACGATCTGTCCTTGAGTCCACCAATAACATCGACAACAGAACAAGCAGCTACCATCTGCAGCGTGATTTGCATAGGCGAAGGTCCATTTTCCCAATCAATGTCAAGGCTTTGCTGATTTGAATTGATACACTTCAGCCCATATTCTCCTGTCCACTCGACACGTCCCTGCATGGAGGTCCGTGGGGCGGTTCATTCTTGAAGGGGATGCATGTGGGACAGAACGATTAACATGACAGGAACACCGGTAACAATGACGGATGGTAAACTCAGCATTCCAAACGACCCAATTATTCACTACATCGAAGGAGATGGAATTGGAATAGACATCACGCCCGTCATGATGAAGGTTGTAGACGCTGCTGTTTCGAAGTCGTACAACGGTGAAAAGAGCATCGTATGGTCCGAAGTTCTCGCTGGTGAAAAAGCATTCAACGCTACTGGAGAATGGTTGCCACAAGCGACACTTGATGCTATGCGTAACGGTCTTGTGTCCATCAAAGGCCCATTAACAACTCCAGTTGGTGGAGGAATACGTTCCCTCAATGTCGCACTTCGACAAAAGCTCGACCTTTACGCATGCGTTCGACCGGTCCGGTGGTACGACGGCACTCCATCACCTGTCAAATCACCTGGTGATGTTGACATGATTATTTTCAGAGAAAACAGCGAAGACGTGTACGCAGGCATCGAATGGGAAGCCGGAAGCGACGGTGTCAAGAAACTCATTAACTTCCTACAAAACGAAATGGGCGTCGACAAAATTCGATTTCCCAACACTTCCGGAATTGGTATAAAGCCGATTTCACAAGAAGGAACGGCACGTATTGTACGCGCAGCATTCCAATATGCCGTTGATAACGACAAAGAAAGCGTCACCATTGTCCACAAGGGCAACATCATGAAATTCACAGAAGGAGGATTCCGTGATTGGGGGTATTCTCTTGCTAAGGAAGAATTCGGTGCTGTTGAAATCGACGGTGGACCATGGTGTACTTTTGAGAACCCAAACACTGGAAAAACAATTCTTGTCAAAGACGTTATCGCCGATGCTATGCTCCAACAAATCATCACCCGTCCTGCTGAATATTCAGTGCTGACTACCATGAACTTGAACGGCGATTACATCTCAGACGCACTTGCTGCACAAGTTGGCGGAATTGGAATTGCCCCGGGCGCCAACATCAACTATGATACCGGCATTTCAATCTTTGAAGCAACACACGGTACTGCGCCAAAGTATACTGGACAAGACAAAGTGAATCCAGGTTCACTTATCCTCTCCGCAGAAATGATGCTGCGACATATGGGCTGGAGCGAAGCTGCTGACCTCATTGTCAAGGGAATGGAAGGAGCAATTTCTGCTAAAACTGTAACCTACGACTTTGAGCGTTTGATGGGCGATGCAACACTTCTCTCTTGCAGTGCCTTTGGCGACGCAATGATTTCACACATGTGAGGCTCACTTGAGCCAAGCGTTTAGAGAACGACTGTTCTTCGCAATTCCGAAACCGAATTGCTCTTCGAAAGCTCGTGCAACCAGGGTAAAGTCGCCATCTCGTGTTGCCACCAAAACAGTTCCAAGATCCTGCAGTGATTGAGTTGCTAGTTGTGAAGCAATCTGCATGATTACACGGTCTGGTGCTTCAGGATACACATCACGGCCATCAAGGACAGTACGGAGTGGTTCGCCACGTGTGCGTTTCATCGCGGTAATCTCTTCGTAAATCTCTGTAGAGTCGCGCAGGAATTGCTCGATTGCTTCTACATTTTCAGCGGACTCCGCTTCTTTCTCCAAATCAAGATTAAGAGGTCGCCAAGTATTGTAATCCTTGAGGACATCTTCAACCAAAGAATCGATGGTTTTGGCACTGAAGATGTTATCGAGTAATTCTGGGGAAACGAGTGAATCGTCGAATCGAGCTTTGAGGTGCTGAATACCAGATGCAATACCGCGCAACTCCTGCTTAACGACGGCAGGCAACCACAAATGCAGTTTCTTATCCTTCGATTTACTCAACAGAATCTTGTGGAAACTTCCCTGGCCGCGCACATCAAGACTGGCTTCGCTGACCAAGTGTAATTTTTCGGAAATACGGTCAATCAATGCGTCAACAAGTATGTTCGTATCAACAAGAACCAACGGAGCCAATGAAAGATTACGGAGGTAACGGCGAGATGCATTCGGTATCTGTCCCTTGTTCAGGGAAAACAACGAGTTCTCTGCTTGTTGGAGTCTACGGATTTCCGAATCTGTGAACAGTGGGCTGTTTTGAGCACGCTCAAGGAACATCAATCCATCAACTGGGCGTACTTTCGCCGCTTCACTCGCCAAGGTGTAGACTTCCTCAGCAGATGGCGAGCCTCCGTGCATCAATTGATTGAAACGGATATCGAATGTGTTCTTTTGGCGGCGGCGATTCTTGTGAAGTGAATTGGTTGCAGCAGTTACACGACCACAAAACGGGTCCGTAGGAAGCGGGCGCGGGTGTTCCAGTGGGTATGTTTTCAGCATATCCAAATCGTCTTCTGCATGATACACACGTAGCACTTCGACCATTTCACCCTCTTCGTTTTCTTCAGCAACCATGCGGGAACGTTTGACGAAATCTTTGAGCAGTTTCGTTGCCGAATTGGTATCTTTGGATTTGGCAGTATACGAGACTCGCAAGTACAGTTGGAATCGTTGGGTTATGGCGCTCTTCAATGCAGGTTGGGCATCGAGCAATTCAACAGCCTCACGCCATTGTTCCGCAAATGCAAGGTGAATCAGAGCCTTTCGGTAGAGAGTAAGTGAGTGTTCGTAATCAAAGTCCTCATGATCACCGGCCTTTCTGTAATCCCTAGCAGCATTCAATTCTTCATTGTTCGAAGCGTAAACTGCTGCACGAGCGAGCGTATGCCATGGAGAAAGAGCGTCATTATGCTGATACCATCGGACAAGGGATGGAAGCCCAATGTCGTGTTCCAAAACCAAATGGCGCACGCTGTGAATCATTCCAGTCGGTATGGATGTGTCGCTTAGAAGCACGTTGAGGGTTTCAATGTTTTCAGCATCAGAATTTCCGTGTTGAAGCATCAAGCCGACGTAATTGAGGCGGAGTGTGGAAATGACGGCATTGAACAAAATTCGTTCCATGGCTGTCAAATCTGCTGCAACTACACTCTGCTCGAGGTTCGAAAGATGGGTTGAGGAAGCAATTCCACTGCCGCCATCTCGCAACGCTTGTCGAATAGGTCCGAACGCTCGTAGGCCTTGGCGGTCGAGAACCGTCGTGAGGCGTTCATCTTCGATGTTTTCGCCTTCAAACAGCATCAACAATGCTTCAGAAGTTGAGGAAAAGGAGTCGGGTGCATCAATGCTGTGAATTTGAGAAAGTGCGGTTCGGCGTGCTGCACGAACTTGCTCCCAAAGTTCACTGTCGCTTCCAGCATCAAGAAGGTGCGAAACGAGGAGCGTCTCGTATGGATGAGACATTGGGATGAGGTCATCCGAGGTAATAATTTGAGCAAGGAGTGATAATTCCATGCTCCGAGTATAGATGTCGATGAGGAGGGGGAGCACCTTTTCATGCGCTTCAACCGATTCTGTTTTGAGGCTCTTAGCAGACGCAGAACGAATCTCGAGTGACAGTGAATCCATTTGGATGAGAGCAACCAGCGCACCGTCATCCAACACAGGTATCTGCTCCAACAGCCACTGATCGAGTGTCTCACTGGATAAGTCTGCTAAAAGAGGTGTAATTCGGGATAATTCCGTGTGTTGGTCGAGTTTCAAACTGGTAAGTAACTGAACGGTCTCCTCAGTCTTTCCTTCCTTATGCAGTGCGTTCAATCTCCACCACATGACCTTCTCAATTTGCGAAGCATTGGTTGTTTTCTCGCGAAGGAGTTGTAATCCTTCTGTGAGTTGTTTTGAAGATAATTTTGCGGCTTCATCTGGTGCATTTTCCCAAGCCATAAGTTGTCGTGCATCTGCAAGAGAGTGCCCTCCCTTGGCTGCTTTCGATTTCTTCCAGTCTGTTACCTTCCCTTGACTAAGGGCGTAAAAGTCGGTAAGCTGTGAGGCTAATTCCTCATCAACTGAACTGAGAGTTTTCAATGACTCAATGGGGTCATGCCCTGAAATGAGAGAGAGCAGCACGCTTAGAGCAGAGGCTTGGCCTTCCATACTCAGCAAGACTTTCGCTGGTTGAACTGAACGTCCTGCAGAGAGTTGAGAAACGACGGTTCGTAGAGCAACTTGTGATTCAGCATCGGTGATTGACGGAGATATTGCCTCAATGGCAAGAATCAATTCCTCAGAATTGGCAGGATTGATGAAAGCGGATTCAAGTTTTACTTTCTTGCCAGCCTTTGCTTTGGAGACTTTCGCCTTTGGGAAAGCGGCAAAATGAGCCAGAACTGCGGTTCGTTGAGCCAAATCATGCCAAACTGGATGAACGCCCTTTTCGAGGCATGTGTCACGAAGTGATTTTTCAGTGACTTCCCAATCTTCTTCCCATTCGTCTTTGTTGAGAAGTTTGTGAACCATCAATACAGCCAAACGGTATGCTGGGGAAGAATCAGACGGTAGGAGCATTTCTTGAGCGGTAGGTAGCAGGTCCATCGGGCCTGTAGCGCCTCTTCCACCCCGTCGACTTCGTCCGCGGCCACCCGAACTTCGGCGGCGAGGCGTTGATTCAGAGTCTTCATCGGCTGCAGGTAACTCTGTTTCAGCCAAAGCAAGAAGCAGAAGTGGGCGCCAAGGTTTCTCAAGCAGTTGCCAGTCTGGAATCTTGACTACAATCGCTTGACGGCGGTTCTTCGTGATGTTCGTTTTGAACGCCTCTTTGAGGCAGTTCGCTATGTACGTCTCTTGCAAAATGCCCCCCCCTTACCCTCTTGGCTCAACCTACCCTCCTTCAACCCACCGGCACGGCCTTCATGAAATCAAACAGCAGAACGAGGAGCATATATCTGCGAACAACAATGAACAAAGAACGCTTGGCTCAAAACTGGGAGCGAGATGGATCCGGTACGAGTTGCAATTTTGCTCCTTCACCCTCTTCTCGCCTCTGGGCTACTGGTGTGGATTTGGTGGCAATATTCTTGGCGCAAAAAAAGCCATGAACTCAAAGGTGAACAGCGAAAAACTGCTCTTGCAAACCATGAAAGAAATGGAAACCGGCTTGTTTGGGCCACATTTGTTGTTATTTGTATCGCATTCATCAGCAGAGGGATTACCGGTTGGCGAGATGGCGAAGACGTGTTCATATCACTCATACCAGGAAGTCTTCATGGGTTCATGGGCCCAGTCGGTTTCGTGCTTCTGTTCGTGCTGGCACGTATGGGACGGCAGGCACGAGATGCCCGAAATGAAGGAAAGAAGTTCAAGCACATTGCAATGCGTCATGGAAGAGCGGCTGACCTTGTGGTTGTCCTCGTATTCTTGCATGCTTTCTTGGGATTTTTGTATATCTTTGCTGTACTGTAAATCATTCAATGGCAAGAACAACACTTCGGTTCTTCCACGCTTCAATCCATAATTCGAGGTTTGATTCGATCCCAGGAGGCTGGATGCGGCAACCACAAGCATTGGCATGCCCGCCACCGGTTGGGTCAAACATTGTCGCTAAACGAGACAAATCATATCGATTCTGCCCATTTTCGAGAAATGAATTGGCATAAAAACTGGCGGAGAGTGCTGGGCGTTCGGGCGTTTCAATCGAGCCGTCCGCATAGCCATGAACAATACAGCACGCATCCGCTCTGTCTCCTGCCCACGCTGTGACAAGATATCCATTTGAGCGAACTCCTTTCTCATCCATACGGCAGATAGCAAGTCGATCGATAATTTCAGTATGCTGCTCTACGACTGCTTGTGCAGCAATGCGTTCATCACGCGCTCGAATGATGTGCGGCATAATGTCTTCATCGGCCAGTACTTCTGCTAACGATGCCCCCCGGGAAAAAAGATTGAGCACATGATGCATGTGTTCCGTCTCGCGTAAAGAAAGTGAACGCGCCAGTTGCAATACCGGTCCGTCTTGAATAAAATCTTCTCTTCGAATTTGACCCGAATCTAGCGCATCAACAATGGGCATTATTTCTTCAAGATGTGCCAAGTCGATATAGGGGCTCAATACATCAAATGCTAACCGTGCAGCTGAAGGCGTCGATTCC
>JABIWF010000053.1 GCA_018701175.1 Methanobacteriota archaeon | reverse complement strand
TCATCGAAGTATCGAATCAAACCGGCTGCTTGCTGAATACCGCTGCCTTCGGATTTTTTTGCCATGTGGACCATTCCATCCGAGTTGCCTTTCCTTTATCAACGCAACGCGCGTTCACTCGGATTCATTATCGGTCATATCGACGAAAGGAACATCTTCTTCAACGATAAGCAGTGACCCATCTGGGCTTACTTCTTCTTCATGTTCAATAGGAACAAGCAGTGCTGCTTCGCCACGAGACAAGGCGCGCTCCACAGCAGGTGTATTGTCATCTGCGAGGGCTTGTTGAGCAAGGCCAATCTCAAGATTTGCCAATTCGATGAGATTGGGATCAACACCTCCTTTCTTCTCAAGCCGAGAGATGTGATGTTCGAGGGCTGCAATCGATTCAGAAAGAAGGCTCTTGGCTCGTTTTTGATGCGCTCTCCATTCCATTTCGTTGGCTTTGAGAGAACTTCCAGTCTTTGCAAGCCCCTTTTCTGCACTTCGTCTGTGAGCAAATTCCCACGGATTGTGCTGTGAAGCAGCTCCAAGGTCATGGATGATACGAGCCCGATCCTCAACAGGACCTCGCATGATGATGATGTTTCGATAACCAGAGGTCACTAAACCAAATCCCCAGTATGGGATTGATTGAACCGATATGTGCAATGCACCTACCGTGTACTCCAGCATCCATCGTTGTTCATCAAAACCAGGAACTTCAGTGAATACGGGTGTTTCAGCACCGGTGCTACACCGAAGCAGTGTTTCGCAGACATCACCAAGGTAGACTTTGCTCGATGGTCCTTTGTGGTGAGCAGAACGAAGATATCGTCCAGCCTCATCAACACAATGGTTCGACTTCGCCTTACGTACCTGCGCATGAAGGACAGAACGTTCTGGGTGAAGGTCGACCTCCATATCAATCCTCGAGTTCTTTTCGAGAGATGAGGATGAATGCAACACTCAAGACAGCAAGGGTTCCAAGAACGCCAATGGTTGGTGTTGAGCCTCCGCCTGAAGACATGATCAACACTGTTCCTGTGCCCGTATTTCCTGCACTTGAACCGTCAAATGCTGTAACACTGCAAGTGACGAAATCAGCAGTAGTGTACCCGGTTGAGAGGGTTGCACCTTGCGTGGTTGTTGCTACACCGTTAATCGACCAAATGACAATTGAAGCATCTGGGTCGTTATCTGGGTCAGTGTAGGTGTAGGTACAGGTGAGTGTATCAGTTTCCTCAGGAGAGGTCGGCGAGATCGTAATCGCAGAAACGCTCGGTGCTGAGTTGTTTGAAGGGAGCACGTAGTAGGTGCGAGTTACTGTGTTTCCAGCCATGAATCCATCGTGAGCAGTTGCTTCACAAGACAATTGGTCACCGAATGAAACCGTTCCTGCTGGTAACAATGCTTGAACACCTGTTGCAACTTGAGCGTTGTTGACAAACCAAGTGATGACGGATTGGTCAGGGTCGTTATTCGGGTCTGAATAGGACATGCCGTTGTCATAGCAATTCAACGGGTCGTCAGCATATGCAACAAGCGCCTGTGATGTTTGGGTCAATGTTGGTGGAGAATTGACAGAGACGCCCGTAACATCGAAACAATGCGGGTAATAGCTGTAGCCTGATGTGAGGTATACGTTGGCTTGATACAAATCGGTATCAACGCAATAGTTTCCTGGCAACAATCCTGTGACGATATCATTCCAGCCTTCCCAGATATTCGTTGCCGTCCAAGAGTACACTCCTGTGGCAACGAAGTTGTTCGGAGCAGAGGTTTCGTAGACAAAATACTCGAGTGAGTAGGACTCTCCAATTCGAGTACAATTGACGTAGAAACTCATGTTCTGGTCTTCACCATAATTGTACGTTTGTGCATCGGACCAACTTGCAACAACAGTGTAGCTACTGTTCAATCCGCATGGGTCGAGTGTCGTTCCACTTCCGCCTCCGCCGCCGTTGTTGTTTCCTACAACAGTGAAACACGTTACTTCGAAGTCGACGAATTGGTATGCAGTTCCACTGACCATGTACAAGGTTGCGTTTATGCAGTATGTTGCAGGATCTAGATTTGTCCAATCATCATCCATTATTTCATAGGAATCTGTTTCGGTCCAATTCCATACTTGGAAATCGCTCCATGAAGTTCCACTGGTTGAATACGCAAAGGCGTGCAATTCGTAATCCTTGGTATTCACACTGCAGTTGACGTAGTAGTCTGCAAATGTGGTTGAACCTTGCTGATACGTCTGGTAATCCGTCCATATCATCAGGTCGGTCATTGATGGATCAAATCCACAACCTTGCATGGTGTAATTTTCCGTAATTGGCGTCATTGTCATCAAAACCGAACCGCTACTGGCATAGGTAATTCCTGCTACGAAGGCGGTAGGGTCGTTTGGATCAAGCATTTCGTATGCTTCAATCCCGCGAATCGACATTCGATCAACTGGTGATTGGAACGTGTGAGATACGCCAGCGGCAATATCGATGTTTGTGTCATACCAATCTGTTCCATCGTGAAGATACAAGTCAAAGACATCATCTCCATATCCAGGAGGAATTTCAACAGAAGTCATCGAAGGTCCACTGTAAACGACAAAATCGTATCCTGTCGCAACGATAGGATCAAGCCACACAAGGGAGCCTGATTGGTTAAACCAGAACCAGAAATCACTTGTTGAATTAAGACAATCATCGATTGTAATGTTCGCTGTTAAGTTTGTATCATTCCATGGGATATCGTGACAGATAAGTACCGGTAATAGCGGATTCCATGGTGTTGTTCCTGCCATACCTGTTCCGTTCGTGTTGTTAGCGCCAGGTTTGACTCCACCTGTGCCACTGCCGTTGGTACTTGAGTTGGTATTCGCGCTGTTATTGCTACTAGTGCCGTTACCGCCACTCGTATTGCCGCCGGGCTTGACCCCGCCTGTTCCACCGCCGCTGCCATTTGAGTTGTTATTGGCCATGCCATTGCCGCCGCCAGTATTTCCTCCACCGGTGTTGTTACCACCAGTCGTGTTGCCACCGCCAGTACCATTGCCACCGCCAGTACTGTTGCCACCGGTGTTGTTGCCACCGGTGTTGTTACCACCAGTCGTGTTG
>JABIWF010000019.1 GCA_018701175.1 Methanobacteriota archaeon | reverse complement strand
GAAGAGGGTGAATACGTCATTGAATTCGACGGAGAAGGTCCAGAACATTTCGTAATGACCGCCCTCAAGATGCTTGGCGGTCACTCCCACCACGACCATGGCGACCATGGCGATGAACACGGTGATGAACACGGTGATGAGCACGGCGTTTGTCACGATATGTCCGATCACACAAACAACGACATCGACAACGAAGTAGATTGTGAAGCCGGCGGCTTCATCTGGATGGAAGAAGACGACCACGATGGTCACGAAGGCGATTACTGTCACGACACCACAACTCACCAGAACACCAACCACACCACTGAGGCAGACTGTGAAGCAGCAGGCCATATGTGGATGGAAGAAGATGGTCATGATGACCACGACGACCCGTGTGATGCTCACGATGACGACCATGATGCTCACGATGACGACCATGATGCGCACGATGACGACCATGATGCGCACGATGACGACCATGATGCGCACGGAGATGACCATGATGCGCACGATGACGACCACATGACTCCGGAAAAAGCGCTCGAGGATTTCGATGCAAACAACGACAGCCACATCTCTTGGGATGAATTTTGGGCTTCTTGGGAGCACGATGATCATGACGAAGAAGGCCACGACGAAGATGGCCATGACGAAGAGCACTACGGTGTTGTTGTGTTGTTCCCTAACAACTGCCTTCAGATGTATGGGGCAGAGCACGACATGCTACCCGAAAACGCATCTGGATGGAACCTCACAACCTCCGCAATGATGGGCAATGAAAGTCTAATGCTCAATTACACCGTTCACCCAACATACGGAACCAACCTCCAGGGAATCAACGGAGTAATGGCTGCAGATGATTACTCATGGTACTGGCAACTTATGCTTTGGAACGAGAGTGCCACAGTACCGGCTTGGGAAGTCAGCAATGTTGGAATAGACTCCGTTCACATCCCAGAAACAGCAGAGCATATTGCTTGGGCGCCAAACTCTTCGGACATGTCTCTCCTGCCAGATCTTTCAATGATGCATCACGATTACGACCATGGTTCAGACATGGTTTGCTACGATATGAGCACTCATACGGTGAACACAGCCTATACAACCGAATCCGACTGTGAAGCTGCAGGACTCATGTGGACCGCATCAACCGGTGGACCAGACACTCATGATGACCATGATGACCATGACGAACATGCTGAGCCAACTGAAAGCGAACTCATGGAAGCGTTCAATGAATCAGACATGGATGACGACCAATTGTTGAACATCACTGAATTAGGCGAATTTATCGAAATGGTTGAAGAACTCGAAGAGGGCGATCATCATGCCGGATACCTCACAATCCACGTCAATGCCGAAGGCGACTATGGCTTTGCTCTACCAATGGATGTGGAATTCCATATTCTGATGGGCGAAAGCGGCCATGATGACCATGCGGGCCATGACGACCATGCTGGCGAAGACGACGATGACCATGCTGGCGAAGACGACGACGACCATGCTGGCGAAGACGACGATGACCATGAGGGCCATGATGACGAAGATTCTCTCGACTACGACCCACACAGCTGGCTCAGTCCTTTGGCCTTCAAGGCACAGGTCAACGTGGTTTTGGACGGACTCACCACTGCTTTCCCTGCCGGAGAAGAAGTTTTCAAAGTCAATGCAGATGCTTACTCAGTTGAATTGACCTCACTGGCAATCGCATACGACACGGCCTTTGGAGAAGAAGGAACATGTTCGGTTGCAGGTAAAGAAAAGACTGTTGCAGCGAATCACAACGCTTACTCCTACATTGCAGTCGAGTATGGTATTCAATTTGTCACTGTTCACGGCCTTGACCCTGAAGGAGAGCCATCTCCTGAAGATGTAGCAAAGGTTGTCAACTTCGTCAACGAAGAAGGAATCACTGTCCTGTTTGTTGAGGAATACACAGATCAATCCTCTGTTCAAAGCCTTGTTGACCAAACCGGCGTCACAATTCAAATCCTCTACACGATGGAGATGGCACCAAGTGACGTTGAGGACAATTACATGACCATGATGACGAAGAACCTCGACAACCTCCTCGCTGGCATTGGCTGCTGATGATGAGGAAATTAGAAATTAAGGATTCAGAAACGGAGGAAAGGTGAGATTATGCACTATGTAGATTCACTCCCGATAATCTTTACAGCGACGATTTTTGTCGCCTTTTTCGGATACCTTCTTGTTGATTCTTTCTGGGCACGTCGCTCTGCGCATGACGATGGCTTGTGAAGTCAAGACTCAAGGCTGCGTTTGAATTGCTGTGGTAACTCACCCGACATGGTAGTGCTTAATATGCAACCTCCAACGGACAGACAAGTGATGAAACAAGCGACGTCAATCCTCGACATCAAGGATTTGACGGTAAGTCGCTCTGGAAAGGTTGTACTCAGCGAAGTCGACTTACAAATCTCAAAAGGAGAGTTTATTGGTCTCGTGGGACCGAACGGCAGTGGTAAATCCACGCTATTGTTGACGATTCTTGGAGTTTTGAAAGCCCAGCATGGCACGATTGAAGTTTACGGTCAAAAACCAATGTCCAGAAGTATTCTTGGGAAAATTGGTTGGGTGTCGCAAGCTGCTGCTGTCATGCCTAAGAGCGTACGAATTACAGTCCGAGAACTCGTACAACTCGGAACATTGAACTCGCGTAATATGTTTTGGCTAAGAAGAGGTGCTCATCGAGAGAAAGTCGATAGTGCAATGAAAATGGTTGGTTTGGAAGATCTTGCAGATCACGACATTTCGCGACTCTCTGGTGGACAACGCCAGCGTGCAGTCATTGGTCGCGCATTGGCATCTGAGGCTGAATTTATTTTGCTTGATGAACCTCTTGTTGGTATTGACCGTGAGTCGCGAAACTCTTTATTGATGCTTCTCGACAAACTTTGCCATGATGAAAATAAGACAATTTTGATGGTCTCGCATGACCTTGCAGCAATACGACAGACCGCCCATCGAATGATTTACCTTGAGGAATCGATACGTTTCGATGGGCTTACTGATGAGTTCCCAGATCTCACCAGTCTTGCAGGATTACGTGGGATTGAACCAGTTCATGGTCACAAACCACCTGTTCCGGAGACAATCGTTTTTGAAGCCGGCGAAGATGAAAGCGATTTTAAGGAGGAAGATCTATGGGGGTAGGGATGACGATTTTGGACATTGTTGCTCCAATTCTAGAGTTTATTGCACCTTTAGTTCCTGGAGAGGTTTTCCCATATTTCTTCACCATGGAGATGTTCCAACGGGCTCTTATTGCTGCGATTATGGTGACGACGGTCGCAGGCGTGCTCGGTTCATTTTTGTTGATTCGCAACCTCGCCCTCATTGGTGATGGTTTGGCTCACGTCTCTTTCGGCGGAGTGGCAGTTGGAGTGGTGTTAGGTGCGTCCTCACCGCTTTGGTATGCACTGGTTTTTAGTGTAATTTCTGCAATTATTATCCATGAAATGCAAACACGAGAGTTACTCACCGGAGATGCTTCCATTGCAATCTTTTTGACCGGTATGCTCGCATTGGGGCTCGTTGTATTACGGGTATTTGGTGGAGGAATCACCAGCGATATCGAGGGATACCTCTTCGGTAGTTTGCTCCTCATTGATGAGCAAAGTCTTGATTTAATCGGTACCATAAGTGTATTAGCGCTCATTTCTCTTATGGCGCTCTATTCAGGATTGCTCTCGACGACCATAGACCCGCTTGCGGCTCGTGTTCAAGGTCTTCCAGTCCGTGCTATTGGGCTTGTTTTTAGTATTCTCACTGCTGCTGTTGTAGTGAGCATGGTTCAAGTCATTGGTGCATTACTTGTTACCGCACTACTGGTCACTCCAGCGGCAACAGGGCAGTTAGTGGGGCGAAGTTTCCGTTCATGTCTTATTTGGACACAAATTTTCGGACTGTCTGCAGTTTTCCTCGGCCTGTACTTTTCAGCAGAATACGATTCAGGTAGCGGAGCGATGATTGCACTGGTTGCTGCAACTATTTTCGCCGTTGTTGCGATTTTCAAAACCGTTATTCTTGGGATCCTTAAGCCGATGGATAATCTTTGATTCGAGATTTTCAGCACGAAATCACGTTTGATTTTGTTTCAAATGTTCTTTGTAAGGAATGAGTCGATGTAAACGATTCGTTGCCATTTTATAGGCAATAAGCACAGGGTACTGCATGGGACAAAGCAAGTGCTTGTGGGTTTTGCTTTTACTCCTTTTTTCGAGCTTAACCGGCTGTTTGTCCGAAGACCAGTCTGAAGCCTCGATTTCTCTTACCGTGGTGGCTGATATCGAAAACACCACTCTTGTTGAGACGTATTCCAATGGGGAATTGGTTTCCATAACCAATATTTCGGTTGTTTATGATTTTTCACAAACCACAGCAGATATCCAACTTGTCACTTTCGGAATAGACCCTATGGACGGAAGGCCTTCAACAACTGTAGATGCAACTGCCGAATCACAAATACAACTCAACTTTGAAAATCACGGAATCTACAACATCATCGCCTACGCCATTGATTCCAACGGCGGCGAACAACGAACGAACCTTACATTGCGAATTGACTTGATGATTGATTGGACTGAGTCAAATACCCGAGACCCTTTACCATTGCTTTTTGACCCCAATCCCGTGAATGGAGGCCCGAACCCCACGATGGTCGAGATTCAATCCACCGTTGAAAACCCAAGTTTCCTTGAAAATTTGGACAGCAGTTCCCAATCAGTTCAGGTGACATGGAATATCGTTGATGAACTCGATGATGTCTGTCAGCAGAAGACTGCACAAATTGATGACGGAGAATCAGATAATTGGTACACTTTGCACTTCAACACGTTTTTGGTTCACGAGTTAGAGGTGACCTATGATGACGGGCAAGATATGGTCGACATCTCTCACTTGGTCACCATCTTGTATTCTTCATGAGTTGTCTATTCACACAAAGTCCGACTCAATGGTAGGTTCTATGCCACGAGTTTAACAACAACGGTCTTTACGAAGCGCCATGAAGAAGATTGGTATCAAGTGGAAGGCACAGGATGTTGCCGACCAAAGTGGAAAAATCGCCATTGTGACTGGTTCAAACACGGGTATTGGCTTCCAGATGGCTCTCGTATTAGCGGATAAAGGGGCTCATGTTATACTTGCATGCAGAAATCTTGAGAAGGCTGAAGCGGCAAAAAGAGAGATACTCAAATCTTCGCCGAACGCCCAAATTGAGGTTGAAATATTAGATTTAGCAGACCTTTCTGATGTAGAAATGTTCGTAACGAGAATAAAGAATTCACATGAACGGGTGGATATCCTCATCAACAATGCAGGTGTGATGATTCCACCGAAATCCACAACGAAAGATGGCTTTGAATTGCAGATTGGTACCAACCACTTCGGCCATTTCGCTCTAACTTCACACTTGATGCCCTTACTATCGGCGGCTGAAAAACCGAGAATTGTAACACTTTCAAGTATTGCTCACTGGGCAGGAGTCATCGATCTTGATGACATCAATGGTGAGAAAAAGAAATACGATAAATGGGGAATGTATTCCCAAAGCAAATTAGCAAATCTACTGTTCGCTTTGGAACTTGACCGTCGCCTCAAGGCTGCTGGGTCGCATATTGAATCGTTTGGCAGCCATCCTGGTTACTCAAATACAGATTTACAGCGGTACTCTCTCGGGTGGCGATTTCTCAATCCCTTGTTCGGTATGAGGCCGATACGAGGTGCAGCTCCAACACTCTATGCTGCAACAGAAACCGACGCTTTGACTCATCGATATTGGGGACCAATTGGACTGCTTGAAGCGCGTGGTTGGACTGGAAAGGCGAAAATTACACCACGAGCGAGTAACAAGGAAATGGCTCGCAAACTATGGGAGCACACCGAATCTATGATTGGGATTCAGTTTCAAATATGAGAAATTAGAACCATATTTTCATATCTTCTCCATCTCTTTTGGAATGCTGAAAGACCCCCTAAAACAGGCTTATAGTGTCGCGTTCCTGTCGCGCTCCTTATCTATGATGAGATGTGCATGAAACACTGGATGGATACGATGGGAATGAGCGCAAGCAATAACAGCGATGCTCTCGAAGAGGCTCGCAAGAAGCGAGAAAACACCTCCAAAGTTTCCCTTTCAGCACTTCGTTCACAGTTCACTTCGACGGCTACATCCTCCCTCGATCAAGCAACGATGACGAGTGCTCGTTTCCGTCAAGAAGAGCGTCTACGTGCTGACCTTCGAAGAGAGCGTCGAATTCGGCAACAGGCCATCACAGAACGTGTTTCAGCAATGCAAGAGGCTCTGGCTAGCGACCTTGCTGTTCAACATGAATTGACACTTGACTCTTTGGAAAAAGAGATGCGTGAAGAAATGGAACGAGATCTAAGCACGCTGGAGCGTGACTCACTTGCCCGTGAAGAATCACGAATGCGGGGCGAACTCGATTTGCGCCTCAACAGGCAATTAGAAGCACTGCAAGACAAGCTTGATGTTGAGCAAGATCGACGTTTAGAAGAACATAAAGCCCAACTTAAAGCTCAAATTGAAACTCAACTTCAAGATGAACATCGGCAAAGACTCGACATTCAGAAAGAGCGCTTGGCAATGGACTACAACCAAGAACTACAGCGACGAGTACGTGAGATTGAATCGAACATTGAACTTGAGATGGAGGAACGGTTCAAGGACATGGAAGTCGCAGAAATCTCCCGTCTCGAAGAAGGACACGCTGCACGTCTTGCTGAACGCGAAGAACAACTTCGTCGTGGTATTCGAACTCGCTTAGAGCAGCAACTCCGTTCCCGTCTTAAGCAACGTGAGGCACGCCTTAAGGCCGAATATGAGCGTCGAAGTTTGCGTCTCGAAGAGGATATTGCTGAACAATTACAAATGGAACTCGAAGGCCAGTTGCGCAAGGAAACTGAAGACCTCGAAGAGCGAATGCGTGAGGATGTTGAATTGGCGATTGCTCGTCGCCGAGATGAACTCCGTGTTGAAATTGAGCAGCAATTGCAAGCCCGCCATTCAGAGCGTTTGTCCGACCGTAAATCGAGATTGCGAGAGAAATATGATATCACCTTCTCGAAAGCAATTGATGACATTTCGCGCTCGCTCAAATCCGATGTAGATTCTGAACTTGAAGTCCGTATGGATGAAGAATTCACGAGTTACAGAACAGCACGGGAAGCAGAAATCCAGAATCGCCTCGCACGTTTCCGATATGAGCGTGAAGCAGAACTCCGTGAGCAACTTGAGGACCAATACAATTCGAAGAAAACGGATTGGTCGGAGCGCTTGGAATTGGAATTCCAATCTCGCGAAGCATCTGCTCGAAAGGCGATTATGTCCGAGGTTGACGCTGGTCTAAGAAACGAAAGGCTAACGTTTGAAACTGATCTCGACCTGCTCAAAGAGGAAACTTCACTCGAACTTGAAGTCGAAATGGAAGAGCGTCTCAACAACTTCCGAGTACGCAAGGAAGAGGAAGTTGCTACACAACTTGAGCGCCAACTCGACAAGCGTGAAGAAATCATGCGTAACAAAGCCCTCATCGATGTTCGAAAGCGTGAAACGCATATCCGGGCAGAAATTGAGGCACAGTTGGGTCTTAAGAGGGCTGAAATTCGCACACGGTTGCAAAGCCTAAGTGAGAAAATGGACGCCTTCAAGGAAATGGCTGAAGACAAAATGCGAGACGCAATCACCGGTCAAATTGAAGGTGAAATCAACGTAGAGGAATCGGACTTGAAAACACGTGAATCCGAGTTCCGCGACCTCCAGTCGACCGATACACGGGCCGAAAAGCGTCAAATGTGGATGCAATCAATATCAGGCCAAGGCCCTGCTCAAACTGCGAATACCATGAATCCTTCAGCACTCGGTGCTCGACCGGATGCACTCGGCTCAAGTGGAGGCCGACCCATGCGAGGAATTCTCGAAGGTCAGCAACAAGCACCTCAGTCTCGAATGGGTCTTGGTGGAATGAGAACCCCAATGACCAGTTCAAAACCGCTTCAACCACTCACTGGTGTCCCTCTCGCTAAACCGGTCAAGGCACCACTTGGTGGTGGACTCTCTCAACAACTCCCTCAACCGGTGCAAAAATTAGTCCGCAAGCCCCTCTCTCCAGTGACTTCTCCACTTGCTGAGACTCAAATGGAACAAGCCCCAGAACCGGTAAGTGAGCCAGTTCCGGAGCCTGTGACTGAACCCGAAATGGATCTCGAAACCGTTGTAGAAGAACCAACTGTTGAAGAAGCGGTTACAGAATCCATTGCTGAAGAAAGTGTGGAAGGGGAGGACAGCCCACAGATGTCAGCAACTATGCGGCCGATTACTGCAGTTCTTGAAGCGCATGAAGCCCTAGAACCTGTGAAGACAACGACACTGACCGCACGTCCTCCACAATTAATTCCAAAGAAGAAGCGAGGTTCTCCTCCTCAATCGAAGTCTGGTGAAATGCCTACTACGGTTTCGACAACGACATTGAAACCAGTGCAAAAATTGACGCCATTGAAATTAACGAAGACTTCCGCTGACGAGAGTGAAGACGTCGACGAAGATTCTGACGAGTGAAACGCTTTGATGCCCTAAAGGGCACGCTTCATATTGATTGAGGTCCTCGGGTTACTATGAAGAGGCCACTTGTTCTTCTTGTTGCAGTATTGATGCTACCCCTTGCAGCATTTCTTCCTCACGTGGCTGCAACAGGTTCAAACCTCGTTGATGCTGGATATACCCAAGAAACTGAACCTAGTTTTGTCTATTGGAAAGAAATGTTTGACGGCTCCATCTTAACCGTCGATACATCGGGAAATTTAAGCGTGAACAGTTTCAGTAATGGCGTACTTCTCCCTCAATGGAGTCTTGAATTGGACGTTGATGCGAATTCAGCCCGTCTTGATGCTGCTCAACAATTAACAGTTGTTTGCCACGATGGCGGGGCTTACACTGTGCATATGGATTTGCAGATTGCTAACCGCAACATTACGACAAGCGATCCCGTCAATGCAGCAGATTGGGATGAGGAGGGCGACCTTTGGTTGGCCTTTTTCGCAGGCCGTCGTCGAGCTGAAGAGTTTGACAACGTTGGCCCTACAGGCCTATACTCTCCAGTTGTACAATCCGGAATGAATGCGTTTGAAATCATTTCTGGAGGGCGCTTGGTACTCGGTTCGTACAATTCGAATGTCTACATCGCTTCATCAGAAGACGGCTTAATCCTCGCTACGCTTAGCGATTCAAATGCTATTATCAACGATGTACTCGAAGACCACAATGGCGATTTACTGGTTGGAACTGCAAACGGTAACTTGTTCCGCTATGATACAAATTCTTGGGCTGTAGAAACACTTTCACTCAGCCATGGTAAATCGATTATATCGCTCGAAGAATACGACAATCTCACCTACCACATTGGAACACAGAACGGCAAATTAACTCAAGTCCAAGTTTCGACTTTTTCTGAAGGAAGCACATACTCTTCTTCAGGGCGTGTCGTCGGTTCGACTCAGGAGTTTTCCGGCGAACTTTACATTGTAACATCATTCACCGCGTCCTCTAAAATCCGTCTCTATGATCTCGATACCGATGGAGATGGAGTCACCGACCAACTCGATGCTTTCCCGCTTGAGTTCACACAATGGGATGATACAGATGGCGACGGATACGGCGATAACCTCAACGGCTATCTTGGAGATGTGTTCCCGAACGAAGCATCGCAATGGGAGGACGCAGATGGTGATGGCTACGGTGACAACCCGAGTGGGTTTGAAGGAGACAGTTTTCCGTCGAATGCCGAACAATGGTCTGATTCAGACGGCGATGGCTACGGCGACAATGTCAACGGACTCAATGGTGACAAGTTCATAGATGAACCATCTCAATGGTTAGATGCAGACCAAGATGGATTTGGTGATAATCCGAACGGTATTACTCCCGATGCTTGTCCATCCGTGAACGGTTTTTCAACCGAAGACAGATTTGGTTGCCTTGATTCTGATTTAGACGGTTGGTCAAATCCGACTACGAATTGGACCATTGCACAAGGAGCAGATGCTCTCCCTCTGCAAAAATCTCAATGGCGTGACGGCGATGGTGATGGTTACGGAGACAATTTGACGGGTGAACTCGCTGACGATTGCAATTGGAAAGCAGGTACGTCGACCAAGGCATGGATTGCAAATTCTACGGCTGCAGTTGGTTTCAAGGAAGTTCCTTCATACGGATGTGAAGACTTAGACGGTGACGGCTGGGTCGATGTTACAGAATCACTCAATATGGAACTTGATCCAAATGAATACTTTGACGGTGACAACGATGGCGTTGGTTCAAATTCGGATTACGATGACACAAGACCACTTATTCAGACCCAAGAAGACCATTGTCTGTTGAACTTCGATGACCAATCCCTGGACTGCCAGGGGTGGAGAAGTAAAGACTACCAGACCTATCTTTCACGTAACAAAGATGACGGGGAAACGGATCTGAGTTTCGCTGCTTGGAACACGAGTAAAAACGCGGGACTTCTCGATACCAATACGGTTGATTCCAACACTGTCCAACAGGTCGTGATGGTTGGTGGCGGGGCTTTCCTTGCTCTTACTGTCGTGATTTTGGTAATCGGGGTTGTTGTAAAACGCAGAAAGACGACTGCTTTGGTCAAGATGTATGGCGTGCCGTTTATTCCGAATGAAAACAGGTCTGCTGAAAACGAAGCACTGGAGGGTACTGCTGGCCTTTCCGCTCAAGGTGGAATCGTTTCAGACTCATCATGGGATGATGAGATTGAAAGTTTGGATTTCTCAGTAGCCCCCGATGAATTCGCTGGAGAGGCTGAGGACATTCAAACCATAGATGCGGGCAGCTTGTATGGAGATGAGGACAGCCTCGAGTCGATTGCAGGTGTTGAAACACCGTCTTCTCCAGCTCCGGAAGTATCTGAAGCACCCGTTGAAGCCCCGCCATTGCCGCCGGGCGGTCTGCCGGAAGGATGGACTACGGACCAGTGGAAGTGGTACGGGCAAGAATGGCTGGATAAGAACCAGTGATTTCCCGTCCGTCCACAATCGATCGTAGCTGAATCGTTATCAAACACTTGAAACTTGTTCAAGTGCTTGTTTATCTCCAAACAATAGGTAAAGATTCGCGAAGTGCTTTCAATTCTTCACCGGTATAGACGGGAGCACCGTCTTGTTTGAGGGTGTTCATAATGAGCCATAGTACGCCATTCCAAGCGTTCGGTCGGGCAAAAATTTCGACGTAACCGCATGCAGCAGCCTCGAGTAATTTTCCTTCATCCGTATGTTCCCCAAACAAGGCGCGAATGAGATTCTTAGCATCAAATTCGTAGCCTTTAGGGCGCCATTCCATCATATGAATCAAACCTTGAATGGTGAGAGGTTAAGTCGGTCAACCAGGTGTTCGACTTCGACATCTGCGATTGCTTTCATGCGTTCACGTAACGTTTCGATTTCACCGTTCATGGTTTTCATCTTGTGAGCTCGAACCAAGTCAGTGAGCAATTCGTTCACGCTTTTGTGTCCACTCATTGTGCGCATTGTGTTGAGTTGTCGTCGTACTTCGTAACTCACACTGACCGAGGTCATCCCTTCACCTGTCATGGCTATCCCGAACCTCCTCTGTTCTATAGCATACTTAACCTACGCGAAAGGATGGGTTCTTGAAACGGCTATTTGACGAGGTGACAACGATTGTCAATGGTCGGTTTCAGCGGTTTTTACGTTCCAGCATAAGCCGAGGGTTTTCACTGACTCCGAATTCCCGGCGCATTTCAATGACCCGTTGGTGGAATTCTTTTGAAAGCGTCCAGTATTCGAGCGAACCTGCTCCAGCACCAGAGTTTGTGGGTTTATTGAGCAAAACCGTAGGTGCACCACTCCAAGGTGCTTCAGCGACTTTCACCAATCGGCGAATGGTTGTTTTGAACAACTTGTTTGGCATTTTTCGGTTCACTTCATCGCATACGTGCCGGCTGAGTTTTGAGCGAGCATCGACCATTGTCATTGCAATCCCGAAGATCTTCAGGTTTCGATTAATTCGGCGTTGAATCATCTTAATTGAATTCATCAGCATGCTGAATCCTTCGAGTGCATAGTATTCCGCTTGGACTGGGACCATGACCCAGTTTGCAGCACACATGGCATTGATTGACAACAGTCCAAGTGAGGGTGGGGTGTCGATAATGATGTAATCGAACTGATCGATTATTGGAAGCAGCGCTTCACGTAGACGGGTTTCCCTGCCTATTTTGTGGCTCAGTTCAATCTCGGCACCGGACAAGTGAATATCACTGGGCAGAAGCCAAAGGTGGCCGACAGAGAGGTTTTCCGGCGGCTTCTTGTTGTTGTTTCTCAAACTCCAAGCGTCACGCATGGATTGAGTAAGTTCATCCGGACCAATCAGATATTCTTCCATGAGGGGAAGGTCTTCTCCAGAATCGTTGGTGAGAAGGTCGTAAGCAGTTTTTTTGATTTTCTTCTTTTCAACACCGAAGGAAGTGGCACAGTTACCTTGTGGGTCAAGATCAATGAGCAAGACCTTGGCTTTTGGTAGGCCCTGCCGGGGTGAGCCCTTAGCGAGTGCAGCTGCCAGGTTTACTGCGGTGGTTGTTTTCGCACAGCCGCCCTTCTGATTGGCTACGGCGACGACCATCTTGTACGGATTCATCATAGCTACCTCCTCGGACAATTTGATGAAAGAGGTCTTCCCCTTTCAATGCAAGCCCCAACGTTTCAAAATCAGGCAGGTTGAATGACTGGAACAGGGACTTCGGAGAGAATCTTCCGAACGATGTGCATTCCAGTAATTCCACGAATCTTTGCTTCAGGCTTCATGTTGATACGGTGGGAGATGATTTGCAATGCAATATCCTTGATGTCATCGGGAATGACATAGTTTCGACCAGCGATTGCAGCTGCTGCTCTTCCAGTCTTGAACAACGATTGTGAAGCACGAGGAGATGCACCATTGGTGACTCGGTGGTCTTCGCGAGTTCGCTGAACGATTTCGACGATGTACGAGAGAATTGCAGGGTCAACGTGAACGGTCTCCAGTGCTTTTTGCATGGCAACGAGTTTCTTAGGAGTCGTAATTTGTTCAACATCGTGGCCGTCTTTTCCACGTAGTTTCCTTCGAGCAAGGATTGCCTTTTCTTGTGGTCGGTCAGGGTAGCCCATGCTTAGTTTCATCAAAAACCGGTCCATTTGTGCTTCTGGTAACGGATATGTACCTTCTTGCTCAATTGGGTTTTGGGTTGCTAGAACGACGAAAGGTGCAGGTAATTTGTGAGTAATTCCTTCAATAGTCACTTGCTTTTCTTCCATTGCTTCGAGCAATGCTGCCTGCGTCTTTGGCGGAGCACGGTTGATTTCATCAGCCAAGAGAATGTTGGAGAAAAGAGGTCCTGCACGGAGTTTGAATTCTCCAGATTTCTGGTCGTACATATAGGTCCCCATGATGTCTGAAGGAAGCAGGTCAGGCGTGAATTGGACACGCTTGAATTTACATCCCAATGCACGAGCGAATGTATTTGCAAGTAAGGTCTTGGCAAGTCCAGGGAAATCTTCCAAAAGCATGTTTCCGTTTGAAAGAATACCAACGGTTACTCTACGAAGGTTTTGTGGTTTACCAATGATAACCTTTCCAACTTCGTTCATGAGGCTGTTCGAAATTGCCGAAACAGTCCCGATTAAGTCTTGTGCGGCGGGGTTTTGACCCATTGCGGGTGCTCCAGTCATACCAGATTCCATGTTAATGCCTCCGAGGATATTTGTCAACCGCAACCATCCATATATGAATGTGAGGTGTGGTTATGTCATACAGTTCCACAGTATGAAATGGAATGATACTGTTTACAATTTCCAACCAAAACCGTACCGGCGATCCTCGAGAATCATAGTGTGAATTTTTTTGATTTCATCGAAAGCCGATTTTTCAGATTCAGTCATAGAGATATTCCTCATTATCTTAGCGTCTGCGGACGGAACATCGCACCAGAACTCTTCATCGTCAATGATTTTACTTCGGGTAAATCGGATATTCATTTTAAT
Source organism: Methanobacteriota archaeon (assembly GCA_018701175.1). Taxonomy (GTDB): domain Archaea; phylum Thermoplasmatota; class Poseidoniia; order Poseidoniales; family Poseidoniaceae; genus MGIIa-L1. The sequence continues at coordinate 531 of JABIWF010000019.1, read as the reverse complement.
CGGTACTTGCTCACCCTCACGGGCCACAGTTTGTCCTTCCTCGCCGATTGACATGACTTTTCCAAGTGTTCGACCACTCCCATCGTTGCGAAGCAATTCTTGGCCCACGCGTAGGCTACCTTTGAGAACATGGACTCCAAAAAGCGCAGGGTCATCGTTCATCATCCCGTACTTTGTGAGGTAGCGAACTTGCCCTGGCATGAAAACAGGGCCAGTGGAAGACGATGCTCTTTCTCGGATGGCATCCTGTATTTCGTCGATTTTTTCCATCACTTGGTAAATGATATCGGCTTGAATAAAATTGTAAGAGGATGCTCCTTTCTTTTTCATTGCTTCAGTCAGTTCTTTTTCGACTTGGTCGTTCCCTTTGACCGAAAGAGCCACTAAGAAACGATGTTCTTCCTTTTCTGTTGCCATAATTTGACGCAGGTCACGGCGATTCACTGGACCAACTTCTGCTCGACTGATTGGTATTTTTCTCTTCGCCAGTTCGTAAATGAGTGCTTCTAGACCGCCCACAGTTCGGGCCTT
>JABIWF010000141.1 GCA_018701175.1 Methanobacteriota archaeon | reverse complement strand
GATTCGCTGTTCAATACGATCGACAGTCATCTCTTTTGGACTGACATCGACCATGACTGCATTGTTCAAAAATGAACCTGCAAGCTTGGCAATCGATTTTGGCATCGTTGCACTAAACAGCAGATTTTGGCGCTTGTTTGGGAGGAGTTTGAGAACTTTCTCAATGTCGCGAATGAACCCCATGTCAAGCATTCTGTCTGCTTCATCAAGTACGAAGAATTCCACTTTAGTGATGTCAACAAAGCCTTGCCCAATCAGGTCAAGAAGCCGTCCGGGTGTAGCAACGAGAATGTCGAGCCCCTTTTGCAATGCCCGAACTTGGGGGTTTTGTTTGACACCGCCGAAGATAACTCGATGTCGAATATCCATGTGTTCACTGTAGGCTGCAAAGCGTTCATCGATTTGTGCTGCCAGTTCGCGGGTCGGTGATAGAATCAGTGCACGAATGTGCCGTTTTCCTTGTGGCCTTTTCCGGCCCATGATTTGCAGAACAGGTAGGGCAAATGCTGCCGTTTTACCGGTTCCAGTTTGAGCAACACCTAGCACATCTCGACCTTCAAGCAAGGGCGGAATGGATTGTTCTTGTACGGGCGTGGGTGAAGTATAGCCTTCTGAGGCCACTGCTTTGAGTAGTGTCTCGGAGAGTCCGAGTGATTGGAAATCGGTCATGTTGTATCCCTCCAGTAAACCATCGTATCGGTCCACTGCATGCAGACCTCAATTCTCTTTGCCTAAATACCCGATTGAAGATATACGAGCCTCAACCCGAGAATGTCAGGATTCGGTATGCGCCGTCAAAGAATCGGCTGGTTTCGTAACCATTCCAAATCGGAAATGTAGAGTTGTCGAATGTCATCAAGTCCGAGAACAAGCATTGCAAGCCGTTCGAGACCCATCCCCCATGCGAGTACCGGTGATGAGATGCCCAACGGTTCGGTAACTTCGGGCCTGAATATACCCGCACCACCCAGTTCCAGCCACTTTCCTCTCCACTTGACTTCAATTTCGAGGCTTGGTTCTGTATAGGGGAAATAAGCAGGACGTACGCGAACTTCTGGATACCCCATCTTTGCATAGAACGTTTTTAGGGTCGCAACGAGCATTTGCAAGTTTGCTCCTTCTTCCATGATGATTCCTTCAATTTGGTGGAACTCAGGTAGATGGGTGCGATCAATTGCCTCCTTTCGGAAAACTCTGTCGACAGAAAAGACACGGCATGCCTCTGTTGGATTCTTAGCAAGGTATTGAATAGTGTTGACTGTGGTATGTGTGCGCAACAATCCTTTCTCAGAGGTTTTGGCAGAGAATGCACCACCCCAGCCTACCGAGCCAGTCTCGCCACCGTGTTCATGGATCGCACCCCAAGCATCCGTGAGGTGTTTTGGCAGTTCAATTGATTGAGGGTTTTCCAAGTAGAACGTGTCTTGCATTTCTCTTGCAGGGTGGTCTTGTGGAATGAACAGGGCATCCATGTTCCATCCTGCAGTTTGAACGTAGTCATCGACCAGTTCAGAGAATCCCATTTCCAGGAAGATGCTTCGCACACGTTCAATCAATGCCTGCATTGGATGGCTGCGTCCTGTTCTTGGCGTAGATGACTCAAGCGTCACATCGAATGGCCTGTATTCGGCTTCCTTCCAGTCGTCCGATTGCAAGAGTTCAGTTGTTATTTCGGTAATGAATTGCTTTTCAACAAGTGCTTCCGAAGCAACCGACTTCCCTACAGCGGTTAGCGTCCACGTTCGTGTTGTTGATACCACCGACTCAATGAGCCCTCGGCGTGATTTGAAATGCTCCAACATGTCGCTGTCAAGCGAATGTTCAGGTTGTGGAAGGGATTGGATGAATGCAGTTCTCCCCTCAATTTGAGTCGCAACTTGTTCAGGTTTTTCCGTGGTAAATGCACCATTGGACATCTGAACACCCAATCGCTTCATCAGCCCAACACCAGGTCCTGCTTCATGCCGCTCGAATTCCGATTGGAGATTGGCCATGGTTGGCTCAGCATTTGTCGAAATCCAATTCCATAGCCTTGCTTCCAATAAACCGCTGTCGCAGGCTTTGAGACCTTCAACTGCCAGTCGGACGAGAGAAGAACTTGTTTCGTTGGTTTTTACAAATCCACCGTTGGTTAGGCCATGTCCGGCACCGACAGCGACCGCTTGATCCTTCCATTCGCACGCCTCTAGAATTTCATTAAGAGACCATTCATGTCCTGGCTTCTCTTGCATTCGACGCAGCATTCTGCGCTCGGGGTTGAGCAAGGAGTCTGCGTCCATGATGCGTCGTGTCAATTCATGCCCTTCAATTCTGTGGAGTCCCGAGGTCTTTTTGTGGGCTTTTGTACCTACGCTTTTTTGCCGCTCACTCTTCTTCTTCCCACAGGGAAATAGCACATGCTGGGCAAGTAAAGTGACTTGGCCGGTCACCGTCGAGTAACTCGATGTGCCCGCATGGTCCACACATTACGGTGCACTGCTTCGGCTCATCAAGCGTGATGTCCACTCTGTACATGACACGTCCAGCGTCTGGGAGTTGAGCCGAGTCCGGTTTCCAATTGGAAATTTCTTCATCGGACATTCCCTTTTCAGTGCGAATTGACATACCAAGCACGAACAAAACGATGCCACTTATTCCAATTGTACCTGCAATGGACATAATGTTGGCAACGGTAAAAAATGCGCCTGCTACAATGCAAATTGCGCCCGCAATAAGGAAATTCTCTCTCGTTCCGGGCATGGTGATTCCTCACTTGAGTGCGTGTGCAAGTGCTTCTGCTACGCGAGGAATATGCTCCAATGGTACTGCGCAGAGGCCAATACGAACGCCACCTGTGAGTGGCACGAGATAGACATCTTGTTCAGCACATGCCTCAGCAATTTTTTGTGGTTCATCGTGTTCCAACCAAGCAAAGAAACCATCGTGTGTTGGGTTTAGCGGGACGTTCAACTTCTCACATGATTCCTTGAGAAGGTTACGACGGTTCACAAGCAGAGACTGTAAGCGATCTCTCTCAAGACCCCAAGCTTCTCCTCCTTCACTGGATGCATGCATTTCACTGACGGTATATTGTGCAACTCGAGGTGCTGCTGACCACGTTTGTCGTCCAGTAACTCCCATCACCGTGTCGATTTTTTCGGTAACTTCTGCGTCGGGATGAATACTGACAAGAGCACCTGTTCGTAGGCCGTAAATGGTATGTGATTTCGAAAGTGAAAGGGCGAAGGTAATCAGGAAGTTTTCAGTCCACGGCCAACCTTCTTCAACAGACTCAAGAATGGTTTGACTCCACCCATGAGGCTCTTCAGCATACAGATGGTAGGCGGAATCCAAGAGCAAGGTGTGACCAACGTTTTCATTCGCCGATGCACTTTCCATGACCGCTTCAAGGACAGCCATTCGTCCAGCAGGCGTCAAAGAAAGTCCAGTTGGATTGTGGGCTGGGTCATTGAGCCAAATCATGACTTTATCTTGCTTTGAACAAAGTGAAGCAAGTTTTGCTTTGAAGTCTTCAATATCGACAAACGGATAAGGTGAATCATCGTTTTTTGGCAACAGTGCATAGACTTCTGAGTCCAAGTCACAGCCCGAGAGGAATCCTTTGTATGGACCCCAGTGTCGGTCTCTGAGGAGAACTTTGTCTCCTCGGTTAGCGAAATTTGCCGCAGCGAGGAACAGCGCCCCTGAACCACCCGGAGTTGCGGTAGCAGTCATTGAGATTCCACAATCATCCATGGCGTCACGGTGATCGCCAAGTGCGAGCGTTTTTGCAAGGTCGAGAAATGCTGGAAGTCCCTTAAGCGGAGCATATGCTGCAATTTCAACAGGTGGTGCAGCACGAATGGCTTCATCGACAACCTTGTTGATGGCGAGAGTCCCATCATCTTCGAGCAACGCTCCAATTGTTCCGTTTACGGCATCAGCACCGTTTTTGACGGCCTCTTGATATCGAGCCCACCATCCAAAAATTGTATCGTTGCCAACCTTTGACTGGGCATATGAGTTGAGCAATCCTGCACCGGCGTCATGGTTCATGCCTCTCCGAATACGGCAGTGTTCTTTGACTTGCCTCTTCTTCTGGTTCAATTGAGAATCTGATATTCATCACCTTTTCTTGACGTTCTCTCCGTTTCATTCATCAAGGGTAAGTGTCTCGGGCAGTTTGTCGCCTGTGTAGCATAGCTGGTAGTGCATCGGATTTGTAATCCGAAGGCCGGGGGTTCGAGTCCCTCCGCAGGCTCCTTTCATCCGTGTAAGCGATAAACCCGTAAGCCTCCATACTGACGGTATTCCATGCGTCCTTTTCATCTCGCTTTCCCTGTCACGGATTTACCCCGTACTGAGCGTTTCTACGTCGATATCCTTGGATGCTCCATCGGCCGTCGTACTAAGAGTACAATCAACTTCAATTTCCACGGCCATCAAATCGTTTGTCATTTGGTTCAAGAGATGCCAGACATGAGCGATAATGGTCGAGTGGATGGTAAACAAGTTCCACCGTTTCATTTTGGACTTGTAATGGAATACACACAGTGGTATTCATTCCGAGACGAGCTGCTTGCGAAGGATATCGATTTTCGCCTCAAGCCACATATTCGTTATCCAGGCAGAGTTGGTGAACAGGCAACCCTCTTTTTGAATGACCCGTCGGGTAATGCGATTGAGTTCAAATCCTTCAAAGACGAAGAACGATTGTTCGCAACAGCTGATGGGGCCGAGCATGAAGCCGGCGGAGGACTCTTGTAAGCGAATCCTCAAAGTCATGGATTCTTTGGGAGTGGTATGGTGGCACAGAGGCTGGACGGAAAGGCTTGCGCTGCGAAGGTCGAAGAAGAACTTCTCGGGAGGATTGCCAAATGTCGAGAGATGAAGACTCAACCCCACCTTGCTGTCGTGATTGTGGGTGATGACCCCGCAAGCCATGTCTATGTCGGCTCTAAAGTCAGAGCATGTGAACGGCTTGGCATTCGCAGCACTCACATTGAATTGCCTGTGACTGCAACCGAAGATGAAGTTCGTAAGACCATTGAATCTCTCAACAATCAAGAAGATCTACACGGAATCCTTGTCCAATCACCTCTTCCAAACCATATGGATGAAGAAGGACTCACCGACCTCATTGACCCATCAAAGGATGTGGATGGATTCCATCCACAGAATCTTGGCCGTCTCGTTCAGGGAAGAATGGACGGTATGTTGCCTTGTACTCCGAGTGGTGTTATGCGAATGCTGTCGTGGGCGGGAATTGAGACCGAAGGTAAAACCGCAGTCGTCCTCGGAAGATCACGCATTGTTGGGATGCCGCAATCGTTACTTCTTGGTGCAAAGGGAGTCGATTCAACCGTTACTGTTGCACATTCAAGAACCGAGGATACGCAATCACTCTGTGCCAATGCTGACATTATCATCGCCGCAGTCGGCCGTCCTGAGATGGTTACCGCTGACTGGGTCAAAGAAGGTGCAGTCGTCGTTGATGTTGGTATCAACCGTGTTGAAGATGACAGCAGAGAGCGTGGATGGCGTCTTGCTGGTGATGTTCACCCCGATGTAGGCCAAAAGGCAGCATGGCTTTCGCCAGTTCCTGGAGGTGTCGGACCGATGACAATTGCAATGCTCATGGAAAATACCGTTCGTGCTGCTGAACTTTCAATTTCTTTTTGACAACGCTCATAGGTCGGCAACGATAGCGACATGCATGGACCCCATAGCACCTCGGCTTGCAACAGGCACGCTTGTGTTGGGATTGATAGCATCCGTCGGGGCCATCGTTAGTTCAGTGCTTGAACTCGGCTTAACACAGGGGTTTGGAACGGAAGAAATAGTGATGATTTCTATTGCGGGAGTGCTGTTCATCGTCTCTTTTTTTGCTTCAAGGGAACGGCAGCAAATGGAAATGATTTCGACACCAACACTGGAAGAGCAATTTTCGGCTATCGAATCCATGCCAACGCAATACCGTTCTTCATCGACCGAAACCGATTCACTCGGTTTTGAAACACGGTCCGCAGAACCGACCCAATCGCAAGCGATTATTACCTCTATACTTGGCCAGTCCAGTGATGTTCAAGCAACCAGTGTTTCAGATGCCTTTGCTGCATTATCAACGGGCATGAACTCGGTCGGCAGACAACAAGTCGAAATGAATCCCGCACCCCACCGGCATACTCAGCAAGACCGTGAAGTGTTCAAATCATCTCGTTCGACAGAGGATGCAATTGAGAGACTCGAAGTACAGAGCATCCCACTTCCTGGCCAAACGAAAGTGAAAGAAACTCCTGATTTACCATGGCTTTCTTCAAAAAGCGAGTTCCAAACCGACGGTGCTGCTCAAGTGCCCCTCCCAACAATGTCTCACGACGAGCCAGTGATCTCACAAGAATATACACCTGTACCTGCCGTATCTGCAATACAAGTGCCCAGCATGCCGAATCTTGATGATTTGTTCGATACTCATCATCCAACAACTTCATCCACCGCGCCGTCGCCAACGAATGTTCCTTCTCTCCCGGATTTGCCTAACCTTGACGACTTGTTTTGACGTTCCATAGTTCAATAGAGGTTGGCCGGCTGGACTAACCATGTGGACCGAAGCGTTCGACCTTCACAGCCATTCCACCAACAGCGATGGTGAGCATCCAGTCGCCGATGTTGCTAAAATGATGGCAGAATCGAAGGTTAAGTTTTGGTCGCTTACAGACCATGACACTATCTCTGGTTGGTCTTCGGCGAAATCTGCTGCGGAATCTGAAGGAATGAGGTTCATCCCAGGTGTCGAAATCACCTGCATGCCCGGACTTGAGGCTGATTCCAAAGTTATGGAAGCAAGACAACGTGACCGGGCCTCTGATTCGTGGCATCTCTTAGCGTACTTTCCAGAAATGGAGTTTACCAGTCACCACCACGATGGTTTTGAAGCTTGGTTGGCGCCGTTAGGTCAAGGTCGTATACCACGAATGAAGACGATGGTCGAAAGGCTTGGTAAACTTGGTATGCCAGTCGATTTTGATGCCGTCGTTGCCCGTGCAGGAGATTCTGTAGGACGTCCACATTTAGCGGATGAAATGATTGCTGCAGGTTATGTGGAAACAAGGCAACAAGCGTTCGATGAATGGATTGGTGACGGCAAGCCTGTTCACATCACTCGTCCAAAGCCAAGTATTGCCGAGGCTTGCAAGGCTGTGCATGATGCCGGAGGATTCACTTCCCTCGCTCACCCACTCTACTACTGCATTGGTACACCAGAACTCATTGCATTCTGCATAGAGGCTGGGGTTGATGCCATTGAGTGCTTTCACCGCAGCCATGCTGATGCCTATCGCTATCAGCTTTGGAACGCTGCGAAGAATGCCGGTCTCGGTGTAACGTGTGGTTCAGACTTCCATGGTCGAATGTACAACCAAGCACCCGGGGGAATGGCAGTTCCCACTTCGACGTTGCCTTCTGCATTCAGTGAGATGACGCTCTCTCTTGTCGAGTCAATGCATCAATGATCAGCGCAATTTCAAACAGAATCACAACCGGCATGGCCACGAGAAAAAGCGAGAGTGGGTCCGGTGGGGATAAGAAGGCTCCGAGAATAAACGCACTAAACCAGATATGCCTTCGGTAAGTGCGAACCGTTGCTCGACGGACCAGTTCCATTCGCAAGATGAGAAGCGTGACAAGCGGTGCTTGGAAGCCTATGGCTGAAGCAAGTGCCAAGTTAGCGACAAATCCAGTATAACTTGACAATCTCCATTCTGTCGACAGTCCAGCACTCTGCGCATCTGTTGTGAGGTATTCCAACAGCATCGGCGTAAGCCAGTTCCATGAATAGTAGGTTCCAGCACCCATCAAAATGAGCGCTGAGAGTACGGTTACCAACATTGTCCGGTTTGGGCGAGGTGCTTTGAATTGCAGTTCAGCAAGTCTCTGTCGAACTGCGAAATGCTTGCTGGCTCTCCAACTTCCTTCGGACACAAAGACGAGAATCATGAACATCAAACCGACATGTGCCGCTAATCGGACTTGAAGCAGAATAAATTCGACCGGTGAAATGACAATGATGTCAACATCATCGGGAAGGCGTTGCGGTTCTATTAACCACGCAATGAATGTTCGAGTGAGTGGGAAGGTGGCGATGAAACCAATTCCAAACATGATGCCGAGCATCTTGACTCTCTTTCGCAGATGCGTGCGAAAATCGGAGAGCATTTCGCCGCCGGGTGAATCAAGCAGTTCATCCACTGCACTGACCAATCGCTCGGCACCTGCCATTGTTGTGAGGACGAGGCTGACCCTCATAACACACACTCATCGAGAGCATCATTCTTGTTCCCAGAGGTGGGATGGTGTTGAGTCGTAGAATTTTCTGTTGTATTTCTTTAACCGGCGGATACGATTAATGACAAAGCCAGTCATCCACAGTGATGCCAGTGAAAGGGCAATGGCTTGCCCCATCAACTCTTCATGATAGTCGTTCAATACACGAACTTGGATGACATCATCTGACGAGTTTTGACTCGGATTGTGCATCATAATGTAATGGAACACCATTGGTGACTCAATGACCACTTCAAGAGTGGCCTCGGGTGCTACATACTGTACTTCGCCCAGCGTTTTCACAATGTCCCAATCAATTGACCCCTCCTCCATCGCAGGTGGAGCAATGTCCACCATGAGAACGACCACTTCCATCGTGATGGAATCATCGAGGTTTGTTATGTTTGAGTGGACATTCATTCCCGGTTCAAAGTCCTGAATGATTTCAAAACGAGAATCATTTGGACCGAGTTGATACGATATGCGTTCATCGACGTGTGATTCTTGGTACTGCACAGCCATGAGAATAGTGGTGAGCATCAAGAGGGCAACAATGCCTTCAACCAACAGGTGCTGACGGATTTTCTTGCTCGTGAATCCTTTGAAGAAACTGCCGTGATCGTTTCTTAGCCGTGGTTGCAAGTGGTGGATGAACAATGCTCCTACACCACCGATGAGCATACCGAGGGGTATGTCGATGAACCAATGAATGCCGAGGTAAAGAATGGTGAAAACGAACAATACAGTGTTCAATAGCACGAACATGTGGTAGCGGAAATGCCGCCACTCCCGAAGAGTTCCTCCATTCTCTCTCACATGCAGGTAATTGAGCAACAGGATTCCGAACGGTATCGCAACGTGCAGCGAAGGGACTGCATTGTCCAGCGGGTCATGCGTTGCATAGAACACGCTGTACCATCCTTCATGGTACAACAACGATTCCATGCCTGGTATCCATGATGAGGTGACTTCCACATTGAAAAACAAGTAGTAAGGCACTGCAAGAGCGTAAATGAGTAGATAATTTAGGGCAACCTTGTCCGTCATGTCTCGATCACCAGTGTAGGCGAAGTACACAGTGGTGACATAAATCAGGAACAGGTAAATGAACAGATAATGGAAGTTAAGAATGCCAGTTAGGGTGTCGTTGAGGAAGAATTCCTGGACATGTTGTGTCAAATTCCCTTCCAAAGAATACACGGCTTCCGTCCAGTGCCCTGTTCGCAATTTAATCGGTTCATTGAGCGTGTCCGTAATGGATTTCCACTTGATGATGACAATGTAGCCCATTGCGTGGAGATAATATCGTTGGTCGTGAAAAACTTGTAACCAGCGTTTCATTGGGATGCGCATATCTGAGCGATGGGCAGTGAAAGCCCAGCAGATGATTGGTGTCAAAACCAAAATGAGCCCCATCATGATTCCATAGGGGTCCATATCTTGACGGGCTATGGGATTTGATATAGGTATTATGACGAAGAGGACGAAGAAATGGGCTTCCAGACACCATCGTTGCACAACACAGAATGATTAGTCTTAGAAAGGAGTTCTTTGTGGATGTAACATGGTGCAGAAATGGAAGCAAGCACCAGAGAACACATTGGAGAGTCTTCAGCATGCCATTCGAGTTAACGATGGTATCGAATTTGACCTACGATTGACCAGTGATCAAGAACTTGTTCTGCATCACGATGCTGACATTTCAGTGCCTGCATCGAAACGACCACACTCAGTGAAATGGACAGAAAACCATACGCTCGATGAATTGACATCGTTCGGTTTTCTATCGTTCGAGGCAATGCTTGCAGATCCTACTCTTCGTTCGGAGTGGCGCGATAAGGGCAAGATGGGCTGCATCGAGTTGAAACGCCCTCATCCGAATGCCCTTTACGGTGGTGGGATTTTTGGTAAAAAACAACACATTTCACATGTTCGTAACATGATTGTCAAAGCTGATGGAATGCTTGATGAATACGACATCCCTCATGAAAATACGGTATACTATGCATTCCATAACGGAATGAAAGCCTCTGCGGAATTATCCAAAACGAAGCGCCCTTGGTCGAATTTGACACCATATATACCGCCTTTTGGAACATACTATACCAAAAGGATGCGAGGGACTCTACATTTTGTGACAACGCCTTTGGCCCGCCTAATCCGTACCAATCGAAATGCAGGTGCATCGATGGCGCCGTGTGCCGTCGAATACTTTCTCCCTCCACAGAATTGGATTACTATGGGTCGCCGAGGTAGCCTGAAGGGTGATCGTATTCGGCGTGTGAATGCACATCAGGGCGGATTTCCGATTTATGTGTGGCCTGCAAACCTTGGCACAGAACATGACATACTCGAAGCCGGTCTAACTGGTCTTACCGATTGTTCAGATCCAAACATGACTTGGCTGCCGTCCGGGCACTTGAGATGGACTCGACCTGCAACTTTGCCCCTTGATGCTCAGCAATGCGAGGTTCTGAAATCAGCGACTCAGTCAAATCACCAAGATATCTTGAATCAGCTCCATGAGGAAGTTGTTCCTTGGTCGGAATGCGATACTGCGCGTAAGACTGCTCTGGTTGAAATGTGGAAAACGAAATGGCAGTGGAGTGATTCGACTGCTTCCATTCTTGAGCGTTCCAGTAATGCTTCTCCCCCTTGGGAGGCAATACGGCTACTCGGGCATCGTGGTTCAGGCAAGACTTCTCGGCCCGTGCTTAAGTGAAATTCACTCGATGTGACGTAGAGATTGTGCTTCAGCGATGTACTTTGGACGATAGATAGGAGTTCCCTTTCCGCCTCGTAACACTGCCCGTTCATCGACAATTTGAGCACCAATTCCTGCAACCCGAGCCCAACCGAAGAAGGTGGTGTAATAGGTTGGGTCTGTAAATCCGATGTGGTGTAGAAGTGCACCGCTTGCAATGTCAACATTGGCGTTTGGATTGCTGATTTTTGGGTTCTCGCTGAGTACACGTGGTGCGACTTCCCGCAATGTAGTCACGATTTTGAAGTTCTCATCTTCAGGGCAAATTTCTGCACCTAGAAGGAATTGGGCGGTTGCTCGTGGGTCTTCAGCACGAAGGACTGCGTGACCGAAGCCAAAGATTGGGCGCTTTGCTTCAAGTTCAGCTCGAACAAAGGCTTCGACTTCATCAGGATCACTGGTTCCAACCTTCAATACGAATTCGAGGCATGATTGGTTTGCACGTCCATGAAGCGGGCCGGAAAGTGCGTTCATTGCACCAGCCATTGATGAATATACAGTCGCTTTTCCAGATGCGATTGCCTTCCCTGAGAAGGTCGAAAGATTGCCGCCGCCATGGTCCATGTGGAGCACGAGGTAAGTGGAAATGACTCGCTTCATTTTTTCCTTGTCCACGCCTTCAAATTCGAGGGCGTGAACGAAACGGTCGACGAGATTCATCGATGCGTCGTCAGCGGGAATGTCGTTTCCTCGACCTTCTCGGATTCTGAATATGAGGCCCATCAAACGCGGCATTCGGGCGATGAGATTGAGGGCGTCCTCCCTCCAGCCCTCAGTGGTTTCCAACATTCCCAAGGTGTGGATGCCGATGCTCAGCCAATCCATAGGGTGTCCAAACTTTGGTAGAGTTTTGAGGACGGATTCGATATCTCCGGGGATTTCTGCACGAGCCGCAAGGTCTTGACGGAATGAGGTCGATTGTTCAGGCGTCGGTAGTTCTTTATTGAACAAGAGGTAAACGATGTCCTCGGGGTCAAATTGTGCGAGTTCGGAAATCGGATAGCCGCAATAGTGAACGCCTTCTGTTGGCGTGACATACGAGGTTCGGCAAGTGCCAACTGGAACGCCACGTAGGCCAGTGTTGAGGTGGTTCTCAGTCACTTCCAAAAGTACCTTGTTGTCTGCCAATTGCTCCCCTCGGAACTCTCCACATACCTCTTTCGTATAAAGGCGGCTCTTCGATATTCAACTGTGAACGTACGTTCATACTCGCTCAACGTACTTTCTTATTCCAAGGCGGCCAAGAACGGAATCCTTTGGTTGATTCTCGATCTGCAAAGACGTGAATACGGATTGCTTCACCATCGATGATGAGAGCATCATCTGCGGTAAGTCCGGGGCATGTCTCTTTGACTTCCCTCCATGCTCTGTCGGTTGCAAGGTTTTCTGACCACCATGGGAAGGCTGCACATTGCTGTGGGCGGACCGTGTAGATGGTACATTGTTTGTTCTGGTCAAGATAGATGCAAACATCATCAACTTCACGGCTTTTGAGTACATAACGACCGTCGAGAGTTTGACGGCAGTCTCTTTCAAGCCATTCTTCGACTTCCATGCCGTGATGCTTGGAGATGCGTTCCGCATCCGTGATTGAGAGGTACACAATTCCACCCGGCTCGTCACAGCATTTGCCGCAATTCGCTTGACATGAGAAGGCCACGCCTTCCATCCACCATGGTGGTCTCATTCTTCTTCACCCACCTGCATAGTTTGAACAGGACGAATCCGGCCCAGACGGATTTTACGAGGTTGCTGAGAATCGCTGAGCAAATCCATCATATCGACGCTGCCAGAATCAACATTCCATTCCCCGTCGGGTTCGTGACTGTCGAGTGGGTCTACGACTTTGCTTGACTTCCTGCGGTTTGCTTTTCTCCTCTCCTTGCGAACATTGTCTTCCTCCATTTCAGGCCAAGGTTCTCGGTCGGGGTCAAACTCTGTGAGGTTACTCTCCATTTCTCGCAATTCGTCTGCGATGCGAATCAATTCCTCAATTGATGCCTCAGAGGTACGCTCTGAGAGGTCATGAAGTTGAGATTCAAGGTTTCCAAGTTGGATGGAACTCTCGATCAAGTCACGTTCAAACGAGTTGATTCGATGATCAAATGCTTCATCCAACTCTGTCAACACGTCCGCAGCCAAACCGTAGTCTCGTTCTTCAATACGGTCTTGGCGAGCGATGAGGTGTTGTTCTCTCTCATTGAGGTCAAGGACTGAAGGTGCAGCAGGGGCAGTGTCTTCCAGTGCTATTTTCAGATATTCTGCATGCCTACGTTGACCGGATGCAGCGAGCTCCTGGGCATCGAGTTCAGGCGGCATGTACTCATCGTCGCCGATTTCTGGTAATTTTGAATAGAGGTCGATACCTCCGTGTACTTCATCGCTGTAAACGGTGTCGACTGCCGTATTGATGAGACGCATAGCAATGTCTTCCACTTTTTCACGTTGGAGGGATTGATCGGCAGTTGTCCTTTTGAGTTGGTTTGACAACAGTGCAGTGACATCTTCTCCATCCAGTACTTCATCGCCGGACTGGAGTGCAAGGGCAACCAAATCGAAATT